>NZ_JBHVWS010000042.1:0-89024 GCF_042882185.1 Streptomyces sp. NPDC058239 | reverse complement strand
GCGTCCGCCTTGAACTCGGCGGGGTAGTGCTTCATCCCCACTGGGACTCCGTTCTCCTGGACCATCAAGATCCAAGTCTCTCCGGTGTCCAAAACCCGGGGTCAAGGCCCAACTCCTGTGCCTCTCCGTCGATGGCGTCGTCAGTGTCGACCAGTCCCTCGAATACGCCGTGGACGATCTGCCGCCGGATCTCGATCCGGCGCGTGATGCCGGCAACCCCTGAAGCTCATGCCATGGGACGGAAAGAGCCAACCGCTTCTCGCGGTTCCTGATCGTGCGGTGCACGGCCATCAGCCGCTTCGCCGCATCCTCGCAATGGCTCCTTCCGCCAATCCACGAAAGCACCGTTCGTACCGGGCCAACAGGGCCGAACAGTCCCCGGCGCACCCCGGGTAGTCCTACCGCGCGCCGACAACGATGCCGCGGCTCGGAGACACAGGGCTCCTTGTTCTTGGAGGAATTTGTGAAACATCTGCGTACCGTCGGCGACGTGATGACGCACGCCGTCATCACGGGCAATCGCGGAGCGCCGTTCAAGGACATCGTGGAGACCATGCGGCAATGGCGGATCAGCGCTCTGCCCGTCGTGTCGGACGAGGGACGAGTCGTCGGCGCGGTCTCCGAAGCCGACCTTTTGCTCAAGGCGCAAGGCGGGGATGAGTCCCGCGCCGTCTCCGCAGGCCAGCTGATGACCGTACCCGCCGTGACGGTGCCCCGGAGTGCGGGCATCGCAAGTGCCGCTCGGCCGATGGCCCGCGGCCACCTCAAGCGGCTGCCGGGACGACGGATGCCTCGTGGGCGTGGCCAGCCGGAGTGATCTGATGAAGATCTACCTCCGCCCGGACGAGGACATCGCCCAGGAACCGCGAGCGAGCTGGCCGCAGAGATACGCCGCGAGGTCGTCGACCGGCTGTTCCCCGCCTCGCGCCGCAACGTGAAGGTCAGCGTCACCCGGGGCGTAGCCACGCTCACCGGTCGTGTCCGCGACGCCACCCTCATTCCCGTCGCCGCCCGCCTTGCTCAATCCGTGGAAGGCGTCGTCAGCGTGGACTGCCAGCTCGAAAGCCAGGCATCCGCCTAGACCTCGAAGGCCCGGCATCCTGGGCAGGGAACGGGTGCCCCTGCCGAGGAGCCATCCGGATCCGAGCGAGGGACGAACGGCCCATATGTACAGGGCGGCCATCCGCTTCATGCTGGAGCCATCGACCATTCCCGACTCCCCGGGAGACCTACGATGCTCACCAGAGCAATCGACGACGCAACGCTGGCCGACCTCGTCGCCGATGCCACCGCCGCCCCGTCCATGCACAACGCCCAGCCCTGGCAGTTCCGCTACACACGCACCGGCCGGACCCTCACCCTCGTGGCTGACCTCGACCGAGCGATGCCGGAGGCCGACCCCGCCACCCGTGCACTGCACGTGGGCTGCGGTGCGGCGCTGCTGAACCTCCGGGTGTCCGCCGCCCACCACGGCCTGGACGCGGTCACCGCGCTGCTGCCCGAACCGTCGGCCCCGGCCGTACTGGCCACCGTCCGTCTCGGCGTCCGCCCCGACGCTCCACGGGAACCCGCGGACGAAGCGCTCGCCGCTCTCCACCCCGCGATTCGGGACCGGCACACCAGCCGCTATCCGTTCGACGAGCAGGCGATCCCCGAGGACATCCGTGCGCAGTTCGCCGACGCGGCCCGTATCGAGGGCGCGGACTTCGCGTTCCTGGCGCCGCCGCATCTGGAGACGGTGCTCGAACTGATCCGGGACGCCGAGGGATACGACCGCGGGGACCCGGCACGGAAGGCGGAGCAGGAGCACTGGACCCGGAACACGAAGACCGAGGCGCCCGTCGACGGAATCCCGGACTACGCCTTCGGCCCCCGCGACGCCTCCGAACGAGCCACCACCCGCGACTTCGCGGGAACCGGCGTCCTCCCGGGCCGGGCACGCGTCCGGTTCGAGAAGCGGCCGCAACTGGCCCTGCTGAGCACCCCGGGTGATCACCCCATGGACTGGCTGAGCGCAGGACAGGCGCTGGAGCGCGTACTGCTCACCGCCACGCTCCACCAGGTGTCCACCTCGTTCGCGACCCAGCCCATCGAATGGCCGGACCTGCGGTGGCTCCTGCGCGACCCGGTCTACGGCACGGGACACACACAGATGATCATCCGCCTGGGATACGGGCCGAGCGGGCCGCGTACACCACGACGTCCCCTCGACGCAGTACTGACCATCGAACCGTAGAAACTCGCACCGTATGCATCAAGGCAGGCAGCCACCGGTTCGACCCCGGTGTGTTCCTCTTGTGCGAACTCACCATGACGAGGCGGACTGCGCAACCCTTGACAGCGAGGAGGGCCACCATGAGCGACGACACGGGGTTCTCGGCGCAGAAACCGATCCGCGTGTTCCTGCTGGACGACCACGAGGTCGTCAGGCGCGGCGTGCAGGATCTGCTCGACGCGGAACCCGACATCGAAGTCGTCGGCGACGCCGGCACAGCCGACCACGCACTGGCCCGCGGCCCGGCGCTCCGCCCCGACGTCGCGATTCTCGATGTGCGACTGCCGGACGGCGACGGAATCACGGTCTGCCGTGAGCTGCGCTCGCGCATGCCGGAACTGGCCTGCCTGATGCTCACCTCATTCGACGACGACGAAGCGCTGCTCGACGCCATCATGGCCGGCGCGGCCGGCTACGTACTCAAGGAAATCAAGGGCTCGGACCTCGTCACCGCCGTCCGCACACTGGCTTCCGGGCGCTCGACCCTCGACCCGTCGACCACGGCACGGCTGATGAACAGCCTGCGCGAGGAGGAATCCGGCACCGGCTCCGAGGAGGACGACGCGCTGTCGGGGCTGTCCCCGAGGGAGAAGGACGTCCTCGCGCTGATCGGTGAAGGACTGACCAACAGCCAGATCGGCAAGCGTCTCTATCTGTCGGAGAAGACGGTCAAGAACCACATCTCCCGTCTGCTGGCCAAGCTCGGTGTCGAGCGCCGTATCCAGGCGGCCGTGATCGCCGCGCACGCCACCGAACCCTCCCTGCACGGTGCCGGGCACCATCAGGTCTGACCGCACCGCCCCTCGCCAGCCACGGCCCCCGAAGCACCCCGCGAAGCGTCAGGAGAGTCGCAACGGCACCCGCCAGCTCAGTCGGGTGCCGCCCCGCGCGGATGTCCCCACGTTCATCTCGCCGCCGAGTCTCTCGGCGCGCCGTGCGAGGTTGTCGAGCCCGCTTCGGAGACCACCATGCTTGGGCATGCCCACACCGTTGTCGCACACGACCAGGTTCACCGCCCCTTTTCCCACCATCAGCGAGATGTCCGCCGTTGTCGCCCGCGCGTGGCGGGCGACATTGCTCAGTGCCTCTCCGAGGACCGCGATCACCTGGTCGGCGATCTCGGCCGGCACATCCGTATCGATCAGCCCTCCCATCCGCAGGGACGGCTGGAAGCCCAGGGTCCGCGCGACCTGCTCGACCGTGGTCGCCGTCCGGGCGCGCAGCCCCTGGCCGGCCCGGCCCGAGTCACGGGCGCGGAGTCCGAAGATGGTGGACCGGATGATCTTGATTGTCTCGTCCAGATCGTCCACCGCGCGCAGCAACCGCTCCCTCGCCTGTGGCTGTTCCACGAGCCGCACCACGCTCTGCAGCGTCATCCCGGTGGCGAACAGCCGCTGAATGGCCAGGTCGTGCAGATCCCGGGCGATGCGGTCCCGGTCCGCCAGCAGGGCGATCTGCTCGGCGGACTCGCGCCGTTCGGTGAGCTCCATGGCCAGAGCGGCCTGTCCGGCGAACGCCAGCAGGGGTACGGTCTCCGACTCGGTGAAGGCAGGACGCTCCCGTACCCGGGCCAGCAGCAGCACCCCACGGGTCCGCTCCCCCGTCACCATCGGGACCGCGACAGCGGGGCCGAGGAGCCCCGTCCACCTCGGCGGGCCTGCGGTGATCCTCGGATCGTGTGCGACATCCAGGCTGGTGATCGGCTCGCCCGCGTCCAGGGCCGCGCCGGCGAACGATCCCGCTCGCGGCAGGACCAGACCGCGATGCGTCTCGGCGTCCACCCCGGACGCCAGTGCCACACGGAGGGATTTCCCCTCCGCGGGCAGAGCCAGCACACCGAGATCCGCGGCGAGAATGCGCGAGGAATGATCAACGATCATCTGCAGGACGTGTGCCACGTCCGCTCCGCTCAGGAGAGCCGCGACGATCTCGCTGTTGGCTTCCTGCCAGCGTTGACGGTCGCGCGTCTCCGCGTACAGACGGGCGTTCTCGATGGCCACTCCCGCCGCCACCGCGAGCGTCGACAGCACGGTTTCGTCCTCGGTGTCGAACACCCGGCCGCCCCGCTTCTCCGTCAGGTACAGATTGCCGAACACCTTGTCGCGGACCCGGATGGGAACCCCCAGGAACGAGTGCATCGGCGGATGGTTCGGCGGAAACCCGTAGGACGACGGATGCTCGGAGAGTTCCACGAGCCGCAACGGCTCGGGGTGACGGATCAGCTCGCCGAGGATGCCGTGTCCTTCGGGCAAGGGGCCGATGGCCTCGCGCTGCTCCCCCGTGACGCCCACCGGCAGGAACTGTGTGAGCCGGGTACCCTCACCGACCACTCCCAAGGCCCCGTACTCGGCATCGACCACGACGACCGCGGACTCGACGATCCGACGCAGCACCTGGGGCAGGTCGAGCTCTCTGCCCACCGACATGACGGCATCCAGCAGCAGGGCCGCCTCGGCAGGACCCCGCTTCACGGCGTCCAGCCGATCCTGGAGATCGCCCGGCAGCGTGCCCAGCCGACGGTGCGCCTCTGCGCAGTGGTCAGATCCCTCGTTGCCCACGGTGCCTCCGTCGTGGCCCGTGCGTAGCGCGGCGGGCCACACCTTCACGGTAGTAGCCGCACGCCGAGAAGCACCTGGTGGACGGCAATCGGCCCAAACGAGCGTCACGGACGTCGTTCCGGCGTCAAAAAATTCGCCTGTAAAGCACGTAGTACGCATTGCGCGCACTCACAAAACCACAGGTCAGATGCGGTGGGCCACCGCCCCTTGAAGACACACACCGACTCCGCCCCTCGCCAACGGGCGGCCGGACCCCGGGTCGGCCACCCGTTCTGTGGCGCATGCCCACCCACCGAAAGGCTGCCGCGAAGGCGAGGAGCCCCTGCCCAGCGTCTTTCGCAAAGTCTTGCCCTTCGTCGCCATCATGTGCATGAACCGGCGCCCAACTCCTCGCCCCGGCGGCAATGGTCACGAGCGGCATGCCGACCGCCTGTGCCAGTCGATGACCTACCCCGTGCCCCGGCGACGCCGGCGATCTGCCGGGGGTGGGCCTGCGGGCAGCACGCGAGACCCGATGTCGGCCGCCCTCCCGCCGGACCGCGAGCAACCGTGGATGAGGCCACTCCATATGGCCTTCGCCGTGACCTGATTCATCCGCAGGGTGTCCCTGCGAGGCAAACCGGGCTCGCCCAACCCGCAAGGGCCGGACACCCCAGCCACGGCACGCCCCGCGGGGCGCGAAAACACTGACCCACACAACCCTGTTGGGGACGAATCCGGGTGGAGGGAAACCATCTGCGCCTGGCAGGAGGGCCACAGCCCTCCGGCGGCGGTCCTCCGGCGGCGGTCCTCAGCGAAATCCCGGCGCAGGAAGCCGGAGAACGTGTGCCGCTACTTCAAGCCCTCCCCGGAAGCCATCGCGCAGCTCACCAGCCTGCTCGCACCTGGCGACCGCATGCGCTGAGTCTGCCCGGCGGCGAGGCTCGGCGGGTGGGCGGCGGTACGGCGGCCTGACTGCTGCGGTCGATCCTCAGGCCGCGGGCCCGAGCCCCTGGGGCCGTTCGGCCCAGCACCGGGAACCCACCTCCGATTTCCGCCGAAGCCGTTCCTCATCCACGCTGGAATTGAGGAAACCGGCCAAGGGAAGTGATCGGCATGATGTGGTACGACGGCGGCTGGGGCCGGGGCGGCTGGTTCGTCATGACCGTGGTCGTGGTGCTGCTCTTCGCACTGGTGATCGCCGGCATCGTTGCCCTTGTCCACTACCTGACCAGCGCCCACCGTGGCCATCAGCCCGGCTCGACTCCCCCCTCCGGGGGGTATGGGTGGGGAGGCAGGCGAGCAGAGGACCTGCTCGCCGAGCGGTTCGCCCGCGGGGAGATCGACGAGGACGAATACAAACGTCGCCTCGCGCTGCTGCGGGAACCGCGGTGAACGCGGACCGCCGACGCCGGGTGTGGCTGGTCCTGGGCGGTGCTGCCGCGGCGCCCTGCTGGGCATTGCCATGACGGCGCCGTTGGCCACGACCGGCGCCTTCCGCGGTCCGCATACCGCCAACCGGCGGGCGCCGGGCGCCGCGCGGTGCACAGCGCCTCCGTTGTCCGGCCGCGTGGTGGAAGTGGCCTTGGCCGATATGGGCCCTGGCATGACGGGCCGCCCCAGCGGTCCGGGTTCCGGCTGGATCGGAGTGCGCATGATGCGCCTGATCGCTCACCCCACCACCGTCACGACCAAAACGGTGTCGCTGCGCGCGGTCGACGCCGGACACCTCACCCACCAAGTGATGGTGTGCCTCTGCCCGCGGAGCAAGGCCCAGGACAGCTGCCTACCGGTGCGGACGGGCGCATCGATGAGACGGGCAGCCGCGGCGAGGCGTCACGCAGCTGCGGTGCGGGCGCGGGTGACGGCATCGCCCCGGTGTCAACTATCCGTCGTATGTGACAACCGCCGTCCGTGGTCACACCCGCTCACCGCCGTACGCGCGGCATCCCCAGGCCGATCCACGAGATGATCTCCCGCTGGATCTCATTGTTTCCGCCGCCGAAGGTGAAGATGACCGCGGACCGGTATCCGCGTTCGAGTTCGCCGTGCAGCACTGCCCCCGCCGACCCTTCCTTCAGCGGTCCCGCCGAGCCGACGACCTCCATCAGCCAGGCGTAGGCGTCGCGGCGTGCCTCGGAGCCGTAGACCTTGACCGCGGAGGCGTCCTGCGGGGTGAGGGTTCCGTTCTGGACCGCGGACACCATCTGCCAGTTGAGGAGCTTCATGGCGTCGAGCCTGGTGTGGGTGCGGGCCAGGAGGGCGCGGACCCAGCCGAGGTCGATGACGCGGCGGCCGTCGGTGAGCCGGGTGTCCGCCGCCCAGCGCTGGACGTCGTGGAGGGCACGGATGGCCATGGTGCCGTGGGCGGCGAGGGTGACGCGTTCATGGTTGAGCTGGTTGGTGATGAGCCGCCAGCCCTTGTTCTCGTCGCCGACACGGCGGGAGACGGGGACGCGGATGTTCTCGTAGTAGCTGGCAGTGGTGTCGTGCGAGGCGAGGGTGTTGATGACGGTGCAGGAGTAGCCGGGGTCGCTCGTCGGGACGAGGAGCATGGTGATGCCCTTGTGGGGCGGGGCATCCGGGTCGGTGCGGACGGCCAGCCAGACCCAGTCGGCGGTGTCGCCGTTGGTCGTCCAGATCTTCTGCCCGTTGACGACATAGTCGTCGCCGTCGCGCACGGCCCGGGTCTTGAGCGCGGCGAGGTCTGTGCCCGCGTCGGGTTCGCTGTAGCCGATCGCGAAGTCGATCTCACCGGCGAGGACCTTCGGCAGGAAGTAGTCCTTCTGTTCGTCGGTGCCGAACTGCATGATCGTCGGGCCGACGGTGTTGAGGGCCATCAGCGGCAGCGGAACGCCCGCCTGGGCGGCCTCGTCGAAGAAGATGAACTGTTCCATCGGGGACAGGCCGCGTCCGCCGTACTCCGTCGGCCAGCCGACGCCGAGCCAGCCGTCGGTACCGAGGCGCCGGATCGTCTCGCGGTAGAAGTTCTTCTGGGAGGCGGGGTCGGCGTAGCGCGCGTAGGCGTTGTCGGGGACCAGTCCGGCGAAGTACGTACGCAGATCGGCGCGCAACTGCTGCTGTTCAGGCGTGTATTCGAGGTGCACGGCCCCTCCAGGAGTCTCGCGGTCGCGTCGCCCGTGTGCGGCGGCGCACACAGTAGAACGTGTTGTAAGAATCCGGAAGGGCCAGGACGTCTCCGGCAGGCGTCAGCGCTTGACGGCACGTAGGACGACGAACTTCGGGTCGCCCGCGACCGTGGTGCAGTTGCCGAAGGTCCGGCGCAACTGGGTGTGGTAGCCGAGATGCCGGTTTCCGACGACCCACAGCTCTCCGCCCTGCCGCAGTGCGGCGCGCGCGCCGTGGAACATATTGCGGGCCGTTGCGTCGGTGGTGGCCTGGTGGGAGTGGAACGGAGGGTTGTTGAGCACCAGGTCCACACTGGCGGGCGGCAGCTGTGCCAACCCGTCGCCGACCACGAAGTCGGCCTCGGCGTCCGGGCCGGTGTTGGCCCGGAAGGTCTCCTCGGCCGAGGCGACCGCCTGGTACGACTCGTCGATGAAGGTCACCGTCGCTTCGTGGTTGGCGAGCGCGGCGGACAGCCCGACGACGCCGTTTCCGCAGCCGAGGTCGACGACCCGGTCGGGGCCGCTGCGCGTGGGGAGATGACCGAGGAAGAAGCGGGTGCCGATGTCGAGACGCTCGGCGCAGAAGATCCCGGCATGATTGGTGACCGTCCGGCCGGAAACCGGACCGACACCCTCAGGCAGGTCGTAGCGGTGCGGCCAGGGGCTCGGCGTACGGGCCAGGGCCGGGTCCGGGGTGCAGAGGATGAGCCGGGCCTTCTTGACCGCGAGGGAGGTACGGGTCGGACCGATGATCCGCTCGAAGAGTTTGAGGGTGGAGGTGTGGATCTCCTTGACCATGCCGGTGCCGATGACCACGGTGCCCGCATGGATGGCGGGCGCGAGCCGGTGGAGCTGGTCCTCCAGGAGCGCGAGGCTCTTCGGGACACGTACCAACAGGACGTCGATACGGTCCGGCGGTGTGTCCCTGGCCGACAGGAGGCGTACGGCATCCGCGTCCACGCCGTTGCGGTCCAGATTCGCCAGGGTCGCGCGCTGCGCCAGGTAGGAGTCGGTGATCTGTACGGGGCGGTGCCCGGCCAGCACGGTGCTCAGGGCGCCCCAGCGGTCGCCCACCACGACCACGGCGCCCGACAGGTCGACCGGTTCCGACTCGTCGGTTCCCCCGAGCCGCCGCAGCAGATACTCATCGGCAGCATCCCAGGCACGGAACGGGTCGCGCGGGTCCTCGGGGAAGCGGGCGAGGTCGTACCCGGCCCCTGACGTAGTCAAATGGTTCATTGTGCACCCAGGCTAGCCGAGCTGCGGGGAGCATCCACACACTCCCCGCGTCGACCGCGGGCCATGCACTAGGGCAGCGCCTTGTCGATCGCCGCCCGGCCCTCCCGGGCGAGCCTGCGCTCTGCCCACTGAAGATTCTTCGGAGTCAGGTCCCGCCCGGAGGCGAGTACTAGATCCTCTGCCGACGGATTGTCGCTCCCGCCGGTGTGCAAGAGGCTGTCGGGGGTCACTCCCCGAGCTGCGGATACGGATTCGGACTCGTCACTCATGCCGCCTCCTCGTCCTTTCGGTCATTCTCGCCCCGCGCCCGGCCTGCCGCATCCGATGCCTCCCCGATCCGTTCCCGGGGCCACGGACAAGCCCTCACTTGACCTGCACATGATAGGTACACAGCGTTCACACCATGGTCACGGTGCGTGTGGAAGGCTCCCGCTGACCACGTACCACACGACCGCCGCGGCGCCGCCCCCCACCTTGTGACGGCTTCGCGGTGCCCGCATTTTCCGAGAGGACACCCCACATGTCCCGTCGTCACCTTCATTACCGGCGCCCCCTGCTGGCGACCCTTGCCGCGTTCGCGGTACTCGCCGGCACCGCGGCCGCCGCGCCGGCCGCCACACCCCAGGCCGCGCCGGTCGCCGCGACACCGCTCGGCGCTCTCGACGACACGTACTACCAGGACGCGCTCGGCAAGTCCGGAACCGCACTCAAGAGCGCACTGCACACGATCATCAGCAGCCAGACCAAGATCTCCTACAGCCAGGTCTGGGACGCCCTCAAGAACACGGACGAGGACCCCGCCAACCCCTCGAACGTGATCCTCCTCTACTCCGGACGCTCCGAGCCCAAG
The DNA here is from genome assembly GCF_042882185.1 of Streptomyces sp. NPDC058239. Lineage (NCBI taxonomy): Bacteria > Bacillati > Actinomycetota > Actinomycetes > Kitasatosporales > Streptomycetaceae > Streptomyces > Streptomyces sp. NPDC058239. The sequence goes on along the minus strand of NZ_JBHVWS010000042.1, from coordinate 78,995 downwards.
AGCGACAACGGCGGCTCGGTCGGCCAGTGGAACCGCGAGCACGTCTGGGCCAAGTCCCACGGCGACTTCGGCACCGCCACCGGCCCCGGCACCGACATCCACCACCTGCGCCCGGAGGATGTCACCGTCAATTCCATCCGCGGCAACAAGGACTTCGACAACGGCGGCAGCGCGGTCAGCGGCGCACCGGGCAGCTACACCGACAGCGACTCCTTCGAACCGCGCGACGCGGTCAAGGGCGATGTGGCCCGCATGATCCTCTACATGGCGGTGCGCTACGAGGGCGACGACGCCTTCCCCGACCTCGAACCCAACGACAGCGTGTCCAACGGCTCCGCCCCGCACATCGGCCGCCTCTCGGTACTGAAGGCGTGGAGCCAGGAGGACCCGCCGGACAGCTTCGAGAAGCGGCGCAACGACGTCATATTCGACCGGTACCAGCACAACCGGAACCCGTTTGTCGATCACCCGGAATGGGTCGAGTCCATCTGGTAGACGGACAGGCCCGAACCGGCCCCCTCCCCGTTTCAGTCGGCCAGGCCGCTCGCACACCAGGCCACGGCCTCCTCACGGGAGGCGAAGGGCCGAAGGGCCACCTCGTCCTGCTCCCCGGCGCCGGGGAGCAGGACGAGGTGGCCCGCCGGGTCGGCCACCGCGGTGCGCACGCCGCCTTCCACGAGCCGGCCGAGTCCGCTCCGCAGCACCGCCCGGGCCACCGAGTCGATGTCGGTCACCTGCCGCAGATCCAGCACCGCGGCCCCCGTCTCCTGCGGTCGCGCCTCGTCCAGGGCGTACAGCACCCGCTCGGCCGCGGTGAAGTCGAGAGCACCCTGGGCGGCGACGACCGCGACCCGTTCACGCCGGACGCGCTCCCGCGGCCCGACCTGGGCGGACGGCAGATCGTCGGCGGTCGTGACCAGGGTGACGGTGGACCCGGCCAATGCCGGATTGTGCATCAGATGGAGGCCGAGCCGCTCCGACAGGGCTCCGAGCGCGGCGCGCCCCCGAACGGAGGTGCCGGTCGGATCCAGTAGCGGGCTGTACGTCGCCAGACCGAACCTGGCGGGGCCCGAGGCGATCAGTCCGCCGGACACACCGCTCTTCGCCGGCAGCCCCACCCGTAGCAGCCATTCGCCCGAGGCGTCGTACATGCCGCAGGTCGCCATCACCGCCAGCACCTGGGCTGCGACCGGCTCCGGGACCACCTCGACGCCGGTGAGCGGGTTGACACCGCCGTGCGCGAGGGTCGCGGCCATCGCGGCCAGGTCCCGCGTGGTGACCCGTACCGCGCACTGTCTGAAGTACGTCTCCACCGCCGCCACCGGGTCGACGGGCAGTGGGCCGGCACTGCGGATCAGATAGGCGAGGGCGCGGTTCCGGTCACCGGTGACGGACTCGGAGGCGTACACCTGCTCGTCGACGTCCAGCTGCCGTCCGGCGAAGCGGCTCAGGCAGTCGAGGATGCGGCCGAATCCGGAGGCGTCGGGGGTGTCCGGGATCAGCGCGGTGGTGATGATGGCGCCCGCATTGACCATGGCGTTGTCGGGCCGCCCTGTGACCGGTTCCAGACTGATGGCGTTGAAGGCCTCGCCGCTGGGCTCGGCGTTCACCCAGCGGCCCACCTCGTCGAGACCGAGGACGGACAGGGCGAGGGCGTAGACGAACGGTTTCGACACGGACTGCATGGTGAACGGGGCGTCGTCGTCACCGGTGCTGTAGCGGTGGCCGTCCATGCTGACCAGCGCCAGTGCGAACGCATCCGGTTCGGCCAGCGCCAGTTGCGGGATGTAGTCGGCGAGTTGACCGTCCCGCAGCCCGGCGAACCGCGTGTGCAGTTCGCGCAGGGCATCTGTGACGGCTTCGGCGGCGCGCACCCGGCCCGGCCGTCAGCTGCGCTCTGCCTGGGCGATCCGGGGGAACGTCTTGACGCCGGCCGCCTTGCGGCTGTTGGCGTGCTGGCTGACGGTCCGGCCGGGCGGGGTGTCCGCGAAGCCGAGCACCACGGAGTCGAGCACCTTCTGGGACGAGTCGACGAACTCCACCTTGACGGCGTAGAAGGCGGCCTTGTCCGTGCGATTGGTGACGCGGACGAGGGCGCTGCGGAACTGCTCGGACTTCACGACCGGCAGCCCCGTCACCGAGACGTCCTTGATCGCATTGCCCCGTCCCTTGACGCCTGCGAGCTGCTTGGCGGCCTGCTGCCGGTTGCGCTCGGCGGCGGCGGAGACCGAGGCCGCGAATTCCTGCTGGGTACGCGGACTGGCGCTCGCGGACCGGGTCATGGCCGGTTCCGGGGACACCGTACGGGTGCTCCTGGCCGTGCCCTGCGAGGAGGTGTCGGAGCCGCCGCAGGCGGCGGTACCGGCGATGATCAACACGGCCAGCACGGCTGGGGTCAGATTGCGGGCTGCGCGGCCGCCGAGGGCGTGCCGCAAGGGACTGGTCGGGTTCACGGACGCTCCGTCTGCTCGGAAGGGCGTAAGGGTGATGGAGAGACAGGGAGAGATGAGGAGATGGGGGTTCGGCAGGGACGGTGCGGGGAATCCGGACCGCCGGGCTCCCCGGCCGGTCAGGCCGCGTCCTCGCCGAAGATCTCGCGCAGCCGCGCATCGCTCCGCGTGTCCAGGTTGCTGTGGAGCAGTTCGGCACCGCCGTCGGGCAGCGCGTCGCTGATCCGGTCGGGCACCTCGTTCATGGTCAGCAGGAACAGGGCCGAAGTCCCGGGCGTCACCTTCTCCTTGACCTCGGCGATGAAGTCGTCGTCGATGCCGACATCGGCCAGCTTGCCGCCCAGCGCCCCGGCCGCCGCGCCGATCGCGGCGCCCAGCAGCGGCATCAGGAAGATCAGCCCGAAGAGCATGCCCCAGAACGTGCCGCTCAGCGCGCCGGCACCGACGAGGTTGATCAACTGCTTGGTCCTGGGCTTCGCCCGGTCGGTGGGCCAGCTGACCACGGCAGCGTCGAGGATCTTGATCAGCCCCTCCTTCTGGAGGGACTTGAGCGTGGTCTCCACATTCTCCGCGCCCTCGGCCGACTGGAACTTCCACACGGTGAGCGTGGACATCGCGCGTACCTCCTGGGACCGACAATGAAGAACTCGCCCATATTAGGATCAAAAGGTATGAATTGACTCGTCGAATTCACCCGCTCCACTCGGGAGCGGATGCCGGCCGAAGCCCCTGGGAGAGAACGATGGATGCGGATGCCCTGACCGCCGGCCTGTTGCAGGAACTGCGGACGGCCAAGCCCTATCCGGCCCTGTCCCTGACCATGCCGACGCACCGCCGCGCTCCGGACAACGCCCAGGACGCCGTTCGGCTGCGCAACCTGGTGTCCGAGGCCGTCAGCCGGCTGGAAGCGGATCCCGCGGTCACCCGCGAGGCCCGGAACGCCATCAAGGAGCAGCTCGACCGGGCGGTCGACGAGGTGGACCCCCGCCGGGCCCTGGATGCCCTGGTCGTCCTCGCCGGCGCCGACGAGCACCAGATCTGGCAGCTTCCCCGTACTGCACCCGAGCGGGTAGTCCTCAGCGACACCTATCTGACCCGCAACCTGGTCGCGGCGAAGGCCCAGGCCCAGCCGTTCTGGGCGCTCACGGTGTCGGCCGGGCACGCCGCCCTGTGGAGCGGCACGACGGACGTCCTGCACGAGGAGCAGACCGGCGGATTCCCGCTGACGGCTCCGAGGGAGGCCCCCGACCCGCAGCGCGAGGAGCGGATCGGCGACACCCCGAGCACCTTCAGCGACGAGGAGACGCGCAATTTCCTGCGCACCGTCGACGAGAAGCTGCGCGCGGTACTGGCCACGGACCCGCGCCCGCTGTATCTGGTCGGCCTCGCCCCCGCGCTCGCCCTGCTGGACGAGGTCGGCGAGAGCGCCAAGTCGGCCGTGGGCCGGGTCACCAAGGGTGTACCGGCCGATATGACGCCGACCGACCTGCTCAAGGAGCTGCGGCCGGCGCTCGACGAGCGGCAGCAGCGGTTCGCGGCGGAGATCGACGGCAGACTGGACGAAGCGCGAGGCCGTCGGGCCTTCGCCGGTGGGCTCGACGAGGTGTGGGCCGCGGTACGGGAGGGCCGCGCCGGACTGGTCGCGGTGGAGGAGCACTTCCAGCAGACGGTACGGGTGACGGACGAGCACCTCGAACCGGTGAGCGGTGAAGCCGCGGACCTCACGGACGGCTCGGTCCGGGAGGACATCGTGGACGAGTTGGTCGAGGCGGCGCTGGACAGCGGCACCGACGTGGTCTTCCTCGCGGACGACTCGCTCGCGGAGCACGGACGTATCGCGGCGGCCCTGCGCTACTGAACAGGGCAGCAGTACGCCGTACGCCGCATCGGGCACATGGCAGGCATGCGGCCCCCGGGGGCCGCTGGGACACTGGGAAGGGCCCGATCGAGCCCGGACCGGGTCCCGGGGCGAATACCGGGGAGAGGAGCGCACCATGCCACGCGGATTCAACGCCAAACGGGAACGGCAGTACGAACACATCAAGGAGAGCGCGCAGGAGCGCGGGGTCAGCGAGGACCGGGCCGAGGAGATCGCGGCCCGTACGGTCAACAAGGAGCGCGCCCGCGCCGGCGAGTCGAAGACCGCGAGCCGTACCTCCATCGAGGACATGTCGTCCTCGCGGCGCGGTGGTCTGCGCTCCCACAGCGGAGCCGAGGGGCCTACTCGCGACCAGCTCTACGAAGAGGCGAAGAAGAAGAACGTCCACGGACGGTCCCACATGACGAAGGCCCAGCTGGCACGGGCAGTCGGCCGCTGAGCCCACGTCATGGGCCCCGGGGCGGTGTCAGCCGCTCCAGGTCCAGTCGGCCACCTCGGGCAGGTCCGTGCCGTGTTCGCGGATCCAGGCGTGGTGGCGGGTACGGACATCCGCCATCGCCTGGCGTACCGCCACGGCACGGACGCCGAGGCCGGGCACCCGGTCGATGGCATCCATGACCAGCCGGTAGCGGTCCAGGTCATTGCGCACCACCATGTCGAAGGGCGTGGTGGTGGTGCCCTTCTCCTTGTAGCCCCGCACATGCAGATGAGCATGGCCGGCTCGTCGGTAGGCCAGTCGGTGGATCAGCCACGGGTAGCCGTGGTAGGCGAAGATCACCGGGCTGTTCCTGGTGAACACCGCGTCGTACTCGGAGTCCGGCATTCCGTGCGGGTGCTCCCCCTGGGGCAGCAGCCGCGTCATGTCGACCACATTGACCACCCGTACCGCCAGTTCCGGCAGATGCCTGCGCAGCAGATCGGCTGCCGCCAGAGTCTCCAGCGTGGGTACGTCACCGGCGCAGGCGAGCACCACGTCGGGTTCGCGGCTGCCGTCCTCCGTGCCCGCCCAGTCCCACACGCCCGCTCCGCGGGCGCAGTGCACACGGGCCTCGTCCATGGTGAGCCAGTCGAAGCTCGGCTGTTTGCCCGCCACGATCACATTGACGTAGTCCCGGCTGCGCAGCGCATGGTCGGCGACGGAGAGCAGGGTGTTGGCATCCGGCGGCAGATAGACCCGTACGACTTCGGGGCTCTTGTTGAGGATGTGGTCGACGAAGCCCGGGTCCTGGTGGGAGAACCCGTTGTGGTCCTGGCGCCAGACGTGCGAGGTGAGCAGGTAGTTGAGCGAGGCAATGGGGCGGCGCCAGGCCAGCCGGCGGGATGTCCTGAGCCATTTGATGTGCTGGTTGACCATCGAATCGACAATATGGGCGAATGCCTCGTAGCAGGAGAAGAGACCGTGCCGGCCGGTGAGGAGGTACCCCTCCAGCCAGCCCTGGCACAGATGCTCGGAGAGCACCTCCATGACGCGTCCGTCGCGGGAGAGGTGCTCGTCGGTCGGCAGGATCCGCTCCTGCCATGCCTTGCCGGTGGACTCGTAGAGGGCGTCGAGCCGGTTCGAAGCGGTTTCGTCGGGGCCCACGACCCGGAAGTCGCGGCGTTCGGAGGTGGCGGCCATGACGGCCTCCAGCAGGCTGCCGAGCACCCGCGTCGGCTCGTGCAGCACGGTGCCCGGTTTGTCGACCTCGACAGCGTGGTCGTCCAGCGGCGGGATGGGCAGATCGCGCAGGAGCAGACCGCCGTTGGCGTACGGGGTCGAGCCGAGCCGGGCGGTGCCCTCGGGCACGCAGTCGAGCACCTGGGCGGTGGGGCGCCCCGACGTGTCGAAGAGTTCCTCCGGCCGGTAGGAGCGCATCCACGCCTCCAGCTGGCGCAGATGCCCGGGGTTGTCCCGGACGCCGGGCAGCGGGACCTGATGGGCGCGCCAGGTGCCTTCGACGGGCACCCCGTCGACCTCGGCCGGGCCGGTCCAGCCCTTGGGGGTGCGCAGCACGATCACCGGCCAGTGCGGGCGCTCGGTGTGGCCGCCGGTACGGGCGGCGGCCTGGAGCTCCCGGATGCGGTCCACGGCCCGGTCCATCGCGGCGGCCATCGCCCGGTGGACGGTGAGGGGGTCGTCGCCGCCGACATACAGGGGGTCGTGCCCGTAGCCGCGCAGCAGGGCGTCGAGTTCCGGCTCGGGGATGCGGGCGAGCACGGTCGGGTTGGCGATCTTGTAGCCGTTGAGGTGGAGGATCGGGAGGACGGCTCCGTCGTGCACCGGGTCGAGGAATTTGTTGGAGTGCCAGGACGCGGCGAGTGGTCCGGTCTCGGCCTCGCCGTCGCCGATGACGCAGGTGACGAGCAGGTCCGGGTGGTCGAGAGCGGCACCGTAGGCGTGGGTGAGGGCGTAGCCGAGCTCGCCGCCCTCGTGAATGGAGCCGGGAGTCTCCGGTGCCACATGGCTGGGCACCCCGCCGGGGAAGGAGAACTGCTTGAACAGCAGCCCCATGCCCTGGGCGTCACGGCTGACGTCGGGGTACGTCTGCGAGTAGCTGCCCTCCAGCCAGGAGTTGGCGAGGACGGCGGGTCCGCCGTGGCCGGGACCCCAGACGCACAGGCCCTGGATGCCGCGGGACTTGATGATGCGGTTGAGATGGGTGTGGACCAGGTTCAGTCCGGGTGAAGTGCCCCAGTGGCCGAGCAGGCGCGGCTTGATGTGCTCCCGGGTGAGCGGCCGGGTCAGGAGCGGGTTGGCCATCAGATAGATCTGGCCGACGGCCAGATAGTTGGCGGCCCGCCAGTGCGCGTCGAGGGCTGCGACCTCTTCGTCGGAGGGGCCGGGCGTCACTGCCGGGTGGGCGGCATGACTCATGTTGTGTCTCCTAGGACGTGGCGCCGACGGGCTCGGGGCCGTACCAGACCGTGGTCGCGTTGCAGAATTCGCGGATGCCGTGCCCGGCGAGTTCACGTCCGTAGCCGGAGCGCTTCACGCCGCCGAAGGGCAGCGCGGGATGGGACGCCGTCATGCCGTTGAAGAAGACACCACCCGCCTCCAGATCGCGCACACAGCGACGGACCTCGTCCGCGTCGCGGGTCCATACGTTGGAGCTGAGGCCGAAGGGGCTGTCGTTGGCGAGCGCCACGGCTTCGTCCAGCCCTTCGACGCGGTAGAGCGTGGCGACGGGGCCGAAGGTCTCCTCGCGGTGAATGCGCATGCCGGTCGTGATCCCGGTGAGGACGGTGGGGGCGTAGAACCAGCCCCGCTCCAGCTCCGGGCCCAGGCCGTCGGGCCGGCCGCCTCCGCAGAGCACGCTCGCACCCTGCCCTACCGCGTCGTCCACCAGCTCCTCCAGGTCGGCGCGGCCCTGTTCACTGGAGAGCGGTCCGACGTCGGTGGATTCCTGCAGCGGGTCGCCGACCGTCAGATCGCGCATGCCCACGGTGAACCGCTCGGCGAACTCGTCATACACCTCCGTGTGCACGATGAACCGTTTGGCGGCGATGCAGGACTGGCCGTTGTTCTGCACCCGGGCGGTCACGGCGGTACGGGCGGCCCGGGCGACGTCCGCCGACGGCATGACGAGATACGGGTCGCTGCCGCCCAGTTCCAGCACGGTGTGCTTGACCTCGTCGCCGGCGATCGACGCGACCGAGCGGCCGGCCGGCTCGCTGCCGGTGAGAGTGGCGGCGGCGACCCGGCGGTCGCGGAGGATCGACTCGACCGCTCCGGATCCCACCAGCAGTGTCTGGAAGCATCCCGCAGGGAATCCGGCCCGGCGGAACAGGCCCTCCAGATACATCGCCGTCTGCGGGACGTTCGACGCGTGCTTGAGCAGGCCGACGTTCCCGGCCATCAGCGCGGGGGCGGCGAATCGCACGACCTGCCAGAGCGGGAAGTTCCACGGCATCACGGCGAGGACGACGCCCAGCGGACGGTAGTGGACATAGGCCCTGGAGGCACCGGAGTCCCGCACATCGTCCGCCGGCGGATGCTCGTCCGCGAGGAGTTCTTCGGCGTGGGCCGCGTACCAGCGCATCGCCTTCACACACTTGGCGGCCTCCGCTCGGGCCGCCTTGACGGGCTTGCCCATTTCGGTGGTCATGGTGCGCGCGATGTCCTGCACGTCCTCGTCGAGAAGACCGGCGGCCAGGTTCAGCAGGCCGGCCCGCTCGTCGAATCCGGTGGTGCGGTACTGCCGGAACGCGGTGTCGGCGGCGTCGAGCTTCTGCTCGATCTCCGCCTCTCCCAGTGCGTCGAACGTTCTGAGCGTCTCGCCGTTCGCGGGGTTGACCGTCGCGATGGGCATGACTGTGGCCTCCTTGCCTCGGTACTTCGACCGTGCAGCGCCGCGCGCCGTGCCGCAACGCGGGCCCTGCCGGGCGGATACCCGACCGGCGCGGACCATGCGTGCGGTGCGCACGCCGTCCGCGCCGGGAGGTGAGGCGTTCAACGGGTACGGAAGCCGGCAGTACCGGTCCTGGTGGCCCGACTCAGACGAGAGCGGGGGCGGAGTCGGATGCCCTCGTGGTTTCGGGAACGGGGTCCGGAACGGCGACGGGCGGACGACGGAACTCGCCCACACCGGGCAGCGGCGGCAGCGGCACCAGGTCGACGGTGCGCGGCTCCTTCGCGTACCGGGTGAACCACACGACCTTGCCCTCGGCCGTGCGGCAGGTGCCCCAGCTGTCGCTCAGGGCCATGACGCGGCTGAGACCACCGCCGCCGGTGCTGAGCAGCCGCGGCATCTCGGAGCCGTTGTCGGCGACAGAGACCGTGAGATGCCGCCCGGACCAGCGGAGTTCGACGACACAGTTGTTGTCGTCACCGACGTGCCGGTGGACATTGGTCAGCAGCTCCTCCACACCCCGGCACACCGGCCGGATATGAAGTTCGAGACTCCAATGGCGGAGGTGCGCGGCGATTATCCGCCGCAGCTGCGAAACACGCTCTGCCGAAACCTGGAGTTCGACCAGATAGTGCCGGTCGAATGGAACGGTCATCGTCGAGGCTCCTCACGCATCGAGGCCCACTGACTTCGCCTCATTGAACCAACGACCCCCCGAATACGAAGAGTGAGCAAATGTCACTTCTGGGTCACTCAACAGGGTGACCCTGCAGAGCCGGATGCGCAACACAAGGACTGGCGGGTCTGCCATACAACAAGCATCTGCCCAGGTCAGAGCAAGTACGGCAGCAGCGTGTCCAGGGTGAGGGGAAGACTGCGCAGCCGGACGCCGGTGGCGTGCCGGACAGCGTTGCCGACGGCCGCCGCGGCGCCCACGATGCCGATCTCCCCGATGCCCTTGCTGCCCATCGGGTTGAGATGCGGGTCGTCCTCGTCGATCCAGTGCGCCTCGATCTCCGGCACGTCGGCGCAGACCGGCACATGGTAGGAGGCGAGATCGCTCTCGGTGAAGTCTCCGAAGACAGGGTCCATGGTGCTGCCCTCGGTCAGGGCCATGCCGATTCCCATGGTCATGCCTCCGATGAACTGGGAGCGTGCGGTACGGGGGTTGAGGATGTGCCCGGCGGCGAAGACACCGAGCATCCGGCGCACCCGCACTTCTCCGGTGCGGGAGTCGACGGCGACCTCGGCGAATTGCGCACCGAAAGCGTGGCGTGCGTACGGGGACTGCCCGGAGGTCTCCTGCCCGGTATTCGCGAAGGCCGTCAGCCCCTCGGCGGGAAGGGGGCCGGGGCGCTCCCGCAGCTGCCCCAGCAGGGCGGTGGACGCCTTGTGCACGGACCAGCCCCAGGAGGCCGTACCCGAGGAGCCGCCGGCCAGCGGGGCGTCGGGCAGTTCGCTGCTGCCGATGTCGATCCGGACGTTCTCCACCGGGGTGTCCAGTACGGAGGCCGCGATCTGCGCGAGCACGGTGCGGGCGCCGGTACCGATGTCGGTGGCGTTGACCTGGACGCGGTACGAGCCGTCGGGTGCCGCGTGCGCCGAGGCGCTGGAGCCGAAGAGGTACACGGGATACGTGGCGGACGCGACACCCGTACCGACCAGCAGCGGACCCTCCTCGCGGACCGCGGGGCGCGGATCGCGGTCGTACCAGCCGAAGCGTGCGGCACCCGACTCCAGACAGGCGGCGAGACCCCGGCTGCTGAACGGGCGGCCGGAGTCGGGTTCGTCGGCCGGATCGTTGCGCAGGCGCAGTTCGACGGGGTCGATGCCGAGAGCCGCGGCGAGTTCGTCCATGGCGGATTCCAGCGCGTACATGCCCGGGGCCTCGCCCGGTGCGCGCATCCAGGAGGGGCTCGGCACATCCAGGGCGGTCACACGATGGGTGGTACGGCTGTGGGCCGACCCGTACATGATGCGGGCCGGGACGGCCGCCTGCTCCACGAACTCCTTGATGGTGGAGGTCTGGGTGATGACCTCGTGGGAGACCGAGGTGAGGGTACCGTCGAGTTCGGCACCGAGCCGGAGGCGCTGCACGGTGGGCGGGCGGTGGCCGACCACGGCAGCCAACTGGCGCCGCGGCAGGGCGACCTTGACGGGGCGTCCGGTGTGGCGCGCGGCCATGGCCGCCAGGACGGCCTGCGGGCGTGTGGTGCCTTTGCAGCCGAAGCCGCCCCCGACGTGTTCGGAGACCACGGTGATCTGCTGCGGCCGGAGCCCGAAGGCTGCGGCGAGGCTCTCGCGGACCGCGGTGGATCCCTGATTCGAGTCATGGATGTGCAGATGCCCGTCCTCCGTCCACTGCGCGGTGGAGGCGTGCGGCTCCATGGGGTGGTTGTGCAGGGCGCCGATGGTGTAAGTGGCGTCGACCTGTACGGGTGCCATGGCGAAGGCCCGGTCGGCGTCGCCGCGTTCGCGGACGGCGGGGTATTCGCCGTTGACGGTCTCCGGCGTGTACAGGCCGGGGTGGTCCTCGGACAGGAGGACATCGTGCTCGGTGGTTTCGTACGCGATCTGCAGCGCCTCGGCCCCGGCACGGGCGTGGTCGAGCGTGTCGGCCACCACGAGCGCGATGTGCCAGCCCCGGTGCGGGACCCGGTCGTCCTGGAGGACGGCGAGGATCGGGTCGTCGGGCTGCTTCAACCGCGGGGCGTTGTCGGGGCTGAGGACGGCGTGCACGCCCGGCAGGGCCAGCGCCTCGTCGGCGTGGACGGCACTGACGCGGCCGCGGGCGATGGTGGCGGGGACGGGCCAGCCGTACAGACAGCCCGGCGGGTTGTGCTCGGCGGCGTAACGGGCGGTGCCCGTGACCTTGTCCCGGCCCTCGCGGCGTGCGACGGGGGTGCCCAGTGGTGGAGGGGCCTGGCTCATGACGGGGTCCTCACGTCTGCGGGTCGGCGTTACTGCGGTTGCTCAGCTGTCGGCGGCGAGTTCGGCCAGCACGTCGACGGCCAGATTGCGGGCGAGGCCCACCTTGAACGCGTTGTCGCGCAGCGGTCGGGCCGCGGCGAGTTCGGCGTCCACGGCCCGTGCGAAGGTTTCGTCGGTCGCCGGTGCGCCCCGGAGTGCGTCTTCTGCGGCGTGTGCGCGCCAGGGCCGGTGGGCGAGACCGCCGAAGGCCAGCGCCGCATGCTCGATCCGGCCGTCGCGGACGCTCAGTACCGCGGCGACGGACGCGAGGGCGAACGCGAACGAGGCGCGGTCGCGGGCCTTTCGGTAGAGGGAACCTGCGCCGTCCGGGCGCGGCGGCAGGATCACCTCGGTGATGAGCTCGCCGGCCCGGATCTCGGTGTCCCGGTGGGGAGTGTCGCCCGGCAGCCGGTGGAATTCGGTGGCGGGTACGGTCCGTTCGCCGTCCGGCCCGTGCAGTTGGACGGTGGCGTCGAGCGCGGACAGAGCCACGGCCATGTCGGACGGGTGCGTGGCGACGCAGTGCTCGGAGTGGCCGAGTACGGCGAGATCGCGGTGAGCGCCTTCGAGGGCGGGGCAGCCGGTGCCGGGCTCCCGCTTGTTGCAGGGCTTGGAGGTGTCCTGGAAGTAGGGGCACCGGGTGCGCTGCAGCAGGTTGCCGCCGGTCGTGGCGGTGTTGCGGAGCTGCCCGGATGCGCCGGACAGCAGTGACTGCGACAGGACGGGGTAGCGGGTGCGTACCGCGGGATGGGCGGCCAGGTCGCTGTTGCGTACGGTCGCGCCGATGCGCAGTCCGCCGTCGTCGGTGTCGGCGACCTGGTCCAGGGGCAGCCGGCTGATGTCGATGAGCAGGTCGGGGGTTTCCACTCCGAGCTTCATCAGGTCGACGAGGTTGGTGCCGCCGCCGAGGAATCCGGCACCGGGGTGGGCGGAGCTCTCACGGACCGCTTCGGCGGTGGACCGGGCGCGGAGGTAGGCGAATGGTTTCACGGCGCCACGTCCTCGATCGCCTCGACGATACGGGGGTAGGCGCCGCAGCGGCACAGATTGCCGCTCATCCGCTCGCGGATCTCGGGGGCGTCGAGCGGCGCCGGGGTTGATACGGGTGCGGTGCGTGCGGTGGCATGGGACGGGAAGCCGTCCTCCGCCTCACCGAGCATGCCGACGGCCGAGCAGATCTGGCCGGGTGTGCAGTAGCCGCACTGCAGGGCGTCGCGGTCCAGGAAGGCTTCCTGGACGGGGTGGAGCCGGTCGCCGTCGGCGAGGCCCTCGACGGTGGTGATGCGGGCGCCGTCGTGGGCGACGGCGAGCAGCAGGCAGCTGTTGGCGCGCCGTCCGTCGACGATGACGGTGCACGCCCCGCACTGTCCGTGGTCACAGCCCTTCTTTGCGCCGGTGAGGTCGAGGTGCTCGCGCAGCGCATCCAGGACAGTGGTGCGGTGATCGAGCGTCAGGGTCTGCTCGGTTCCGTTGATGTGCAGTGTCAGGGTGGAACGGCCGCCGATTGCTCCCGGCTCTTGCGCACCGTCGTCCCGCCCGCGAGAGGGGTCCACTCACTCGCACCTTTCAGGGGTGGCCTTTTGTCCGCTTTCTATCAGATATGTAATGCCTTTCTGTTTCATTGCTCCGTCGCCGGGCCGTGGCCTGTCGGTCTGTCGGTTCTCTCGGCTTTCTCAGCTCTCCCGGCTTTTCAGGCGGAGACGCACCTCTTCCTCTTGATCTCCGGAGACCGTCCCGACGACCCGTACGTCGAAGGCATGCGCCAGGCTCCGCCGGAGCCGTTCGCACGCCCAGTAGCCGCCCTGCACATCGACCGACACGGGCCCGCCGAGTGAGACCGGTCCCGAGACCACCCTCTCCTCGGTGACATCGACGGTCGCCACCCACGCGGTGGGGCGCCTTTCCGCGAGTTTCTTCGGTAGGTCGACCGAGGCCCGGTCGGTGGTGAAGGCGGCCCGCAGCGCGTCGAAGACCATCCGCGCGTCGCCCGTATCGCACCCGCTGATGACGACCGAGACCTCCTCGCTGTGCAGGCTCTCCTCCGTCTGCTTCTCCTTGATGCTGTTCACCGCGGTTCCTTCCGCTCGACATTGTGTGGTGCGTCCCCGCGCTGGGGTCCGACGGTGTGGACGGGGTCCTCGGCGGAGGCGATGCCTTCCGCGAAGATCCCGAAGCGTGTGCAGGCCGAACCGGCGAGCAGTGCGAGCCCGGCCCCGACGGCGGCCGGTCGGCCGCGGCCGCCGAGGAGCGCCGCGCCCACCCCGCCGGCCGCTGTCAGGATGCGGGCGGAGCGCAGCAGTGCACCGGCCCGCCCCTGCCGGTAGGTCTCGCCCACCATGCCGAGCCGGCGCTCCGCGGCCCGGCCGGCGAGACTCTCGCCCGCGGCGGCGAGCACCGCGGCGTAGCGGGCCGGTGCGTTCTCGCTTGTCGACCACCCGGTCGGCGACCATGTCCATGGCGGTATCCAGGTCGGGCGGCTCCCAGTCGGTCGCGTACGGGCGCCGGTACAGCACCTGGTGGCGGCGGGACGGGCCCGTGGTGAGCTGGAGCGTCGCGGAACCCTTCGGACAGAGCCGTCCCCGGCTGATCGGCGAATCGGGGCCGCCCTCGATCTGTACGACCCGGTCGTCCTTGACGTACACCTGCTGACCACAGCCGACCGCGCAGTACGGACAGACGGACTGCACGACCCGGTCGGACGTGGCGGTGCGGGGCCTGAGGTCCTCCGTCGCACGCGACATCGCGGCACGCCCTCTGCCCAGCGGATCACCACCGGTCAGCTGTCGGTAGACCGGCCACCGGCTGAGCAGGTTCGGCACTCCCATCGCTTCCCTCCAGCGATTCGAGGATTCTCTCCAGGCTCGCCCCACGGCTGGGTGACGGCGACACGAAGCCGTCGGCAAGTGGATGGTCCGGGCGCCGGGGCACCTCCCTGATCGCCCCTCGTGGGACCGAAACACTTTTAGGTTCATATCCACTTAAAACATGAATTCACGGTCATTGCCGAGTGATGCCTCTGCCTCGGGGTATCCGGGAGGCATGGACGTATCGAACGGAGACCTCAGTTCGCTGGCCCTCACCCTCGCCGACGGGCGGGGCGCGACCGGGGCGGTGATGGGCATTGTCGGAGTGGCGCTGGTGGGTGTGCTGATCGGTGCCGTCTGGCTGGGCAGGCGGCGCCGGGCCCAGGAGTTGCCTCCGCCCCGGCCCGAGGAGCAGCCGCTGCGGCCCGACCACCGGACCCATATCGAGCAACGCGATGTCCACGGCGACGACAGCTTCCCGCCCGACGGCCGGGGCCTGTCCCCCTATGAGCTCGGTGACCACGGAAGCGAGACCATCCATCGCGACAGCGACGAGCAGCGTGACCGGCCTCCGGAGGACCAGGGGACGCAGACGCCTCACTGAGCACTGCGGCGAGGCAGGCGGTGGTGCTGCGTGTTGCGGGAGCGACCGCTCGCGGTGAGGCTGGTGAGGCTCCGACGGCCGCCGTCACGCGCAGGCCGCAGAACCGATGAAGGCAGTAGGACCATGACCGGAAGCCATCCTGGGACGGCGTCGATGCCGGCGCCGCTGACCGGATCCGCAGCGCCCTGCTGGGTCAATCTCATGACCCGCGACCTGGAATCCGCGCAGAAGTTCTACGCCGCCGTGCTGGGCTGGACCTTCCGGCCGGGCAAGCTGGGGCAGGAGTTCTCCGTCGCACGCCGCGGGGATGTGCCGGTCGCCGGCATCGGCGCGGTGGCGACCGCCTACCGGGTGGCCGTGGCCTGGACCCCGTACTTCGCCGTCCCCGACGCCGACGCGGCGGCCTCACGCATCCGTGAGCGCAGCGGCACGGTCGCGGTGGGACCGCTGGCACTCGGCAAGGGGCGCGGGGCCCTGGCGGCGGACCTCGACGGTGCGGTGTTCGGCATCTGGGAGCGGACCGCGCCCGCGACGTCGCCCCCCGCGCCGGACGACCGCTCGCACGCCTGGCTGCGACTGCACACCAGGAACGCATTCGATGCGGCGATCTTCTACGGCGGGGTGCTCGACTGGGCGAGCGGGCGGCCGGGGTGTTGCGAGGTGTCGTACGAGAAGGACGAGGTCATCGTCGAGTGCGACGGACGTCAGCTCGCCCGGATCAGCTCCGGCGCGGTGGAGGCGGCACCCGATCCGCTGGTCCGCCCGCACTGGCAGGTCCACTTTCCCGTCGCCGATCTGGCGGCCACGGTCGAGGCGGCGCGGCAGCACGGCGGCAGTCTGGTCGAGCAGCGTCCGCTGGGGCAGGGCAACGAGGCGACCCTTCTGGACCCGGACGGCGGGCTCTTCACGGTCACGCACATCCGGGGCCCCGTTGCCGGCGATTCCGGCTGAACGGACCCCCTCGCACAACGGTCACTTCTCGCGCTCGGGCGAGGAGCGGGCCAGCGCCCAGGCCGGGAACACGAACCAGCAGACCAGGAACCACAGCGCCATGCCGCCGACCAGCCACAGGGCGAGGGGGTTGTGCAGAGCCACCCGCAGGATGAGCAGCAGTGCGGAACACATGGTGCACAGCAGCAGGACCAGCCCGAGCACGGTCAGGCGTGAAGCCCAGGTGACCGTCTGTGGCTTGAGCCGCCGTCCGGTGAGCAGCCGGTGGTACGACACGGGCCCGATGAGGGCGGCGACGGTGGCGGAGCCCAGCATCACGGTGACCACATAGATGGTGCGGTCCGTGTCCGACACTTCGGTGAAGCGCGGCTGGAAGACGACGGCGAGCAGGAAGCCGAACAGGATCTGGACGCCCGTCTGGGCCACCCGCAGTTCCTGGAGCAGTTCGTTCCACTGCCGGTCCGCCCGTTCCTCCGGCGTCTCGTGGCGGCCTGTGTCGCGGCCCGGGCCGCCGGGGCGGTGGGATGTCGAGGTCACCGTGAGCCTCCGTCCGAATGCGCGGAGTACTTCGCCTTCCCCTCCTCCCCCACCGTAGACCTCACGACGGGCGCACCGGGCCTCGACGACCGGCACCACCCCGCCTAGGATCTTGAGTACGGCATCGCGCGTCGGTCACCGACCGGGTGAGGCGTGGAGGTGCCCGTGAGATGCCCGTTGGAGGCATTCCACAGTGTCAGTCGAGTTGAATCACACCATCATTCACGCCCGGGACAACCGGAAATCCGCCGAGTTCCTGGCGAACATACTGGGTCTGGAAGTCGGCGGGGAATGGGGCCCGTTCATACCGGTCGCCACCGCGAACGGAGTCACCCTGGACTTCGCGACCATTCCCGAAGCGTCGATCGTCATGCAGCACTACGCCTTCCTCGTCTCGGAGGCGGAGTTCGACACGGCGTACGCCCGCATCAAGGAGCTCGGGATCACGTACTACGCGGACCCGCATCAGAAGCATCCGGGCGAGATCAACCACAACGACGGCGGCCGAGGCGTCTACTTCCTCGATCCCGCCGGTCACGCCATGGAGATCATCACGCGTCCGTACGGGGGCTGGACTTCGTAACACGACGTACTGAAAAGGGGGTTCGGCCGGGGTCCGTGCACGGGTTCCGGCCGGGCCCCTCCGCGTCGGGTCAGGCAATCGGCAGCAGCAGTTCGGGCCGGTCCCACATCACCACGGGCGGACTGGCAGCAAGGGTGCCGGTCCGTCGGGCCCCGACACTGCGGTAGAAGCCCTCGGCGGGCGGGTGCGAGACGATGCGGACGCCGGTCAGGCCGGCGCGCTGCGCCTCGTCGCGCAGGTGCCCGATGAGCAGCCGCCCGATGCCGAGCCCCTGCGCATCGTCGGCGACGAACATGAGGTCGAGTTCCGGCGGGGCGAGGATCAGCGAGTAGAAGCCGAGGAGGCGGTCGGTGCCGGGTTCGACGGCCGCGAAGACCCGGTGGGTCTCGATGTAGTCGGGCCCCACCCGGTATCCGGTGACCATGGCGGCGTAGGGCCCCTCATAGGCGTGGGATTTCCTGACCAGCCGGGTGAGCCGCTTCGCGTCCCGTGCGGTCGCCCGCCTGATCCGCACGGTCTCGCTGCGAGCCCCGTCACCCGGATGCGTAATGCTCGATGTCATGGGGTGAGTATTACTCATCCGGCCGCGGAGTCCCACTGCGGACTTGCGGGCTCCCGACTGCTACGACGGTCCGCGCGCCGCGCGCCACTCCTCGACCATGGCGTCGATGTCGAACGGCTTGAGGTTCAACAGGGGACCCGGCGGCGGACGCCTGATGGCTGCCCGGATCTTCTCGTTGACCTCCGTCAGCATGCGCCGCACCTCGGCCTCCGACCGCGCCCCGGGCACGGCGTCACGCACATCCTCCGCCTCCTTGCGCAGCGCCAGTGTCGGCGGGAGCACCGACACCCCTTCCCGCTGCATCTTCTGCTTGATCCACCAGGTCTCGTCATAGGGAGCGTCAAGGCCGTCGAGCGGCTTGCCGAATCCCGGCAACTGCGAGAAGTCGCCGCGCTGCTCGGACTCGCGGATCTGCTTGTCGACCCATGATTCGAAGCTGACGCCCGCAGGCTTGCGTTCGGTCAACGTACGCCCCTCTCGGAGGATTCGTGATCCTGTCCTTTCACGATACCGAGGGGCCGCAGAAGCACCCGCTGTGCCCACGCCGTCACCTCGCAACGGGCGTCGACGCAACGCCGCTTCGGGGTCCAGGCGGCACACCCCCGTGCCCGCTTCAGTGCGCATGCCCGCCGGTCGCCCCCGTCCCGCTCTCCTCATGGCCGGCGGCACCCATCCCCGATGCCGCCACCGGGACGGTGAACGCCGCGGTGCGGACCTTCCCTTCGTGCTGGAAGTCGAGGAAGAGCCGGTACGTACCCGCACTGGGCGCCGTCGCCGTGAAGGACACCGCAGGCCCCGGGCCGCCCTCGTTCGGGTGGACGTGCAGATAGGCCAGATCGCCCGAGCGCAGCGCGACCAGATGCCCGTACGCGCCGAGGTAGGGCTGCAGATCGGTGACGGGCCGGCCGTTCCGGCTGACGGTCAGCTTCAGCTCTCCGGCCTGGCCGGCGCGGAGGTCGCCGTCGAGCGCGACGCGATAGCCGTCCACCTCGGCCGTGGCGCGCGGGACCGGCAGAGCCGCGGGCCGGTAGGTGCCGGAGACGGCCAGATCCGCGCCCAGCGTGAGGTTCTCGGCACCCTCGGCGGCCGGCGTGAAGTCGGCGAACGCCCGGTAGCCACCGGCCGCGGGCAGGTCGACGGGGGTCGACCAGGTGCCGTCGGCCGCACGGACGGGGTGCAGGTGCCGGAATTCGGTGAGATCGCTCGACGCAAGGATGAAGTGCAGTTCCTTGCCGTGCTCGCGTTGATAGGCGGTGACCTTGCGGCCGCTCTCATCCGTGATGGCGAACCTGATCTCGGACCGGGCCCCTGCTCCTATCGTGGGTGTTTCGAGGGCCAACGTGTAACCGCCGTCGGAGATCTGCAGTCCGCCGGCCACTTGATCCGTCGCACCCTTCGCCCCGCCCTCCTCTCCCGCGCCGTGGCCGGCGTACTGCCGCGCGGGGCGGTCCTCAGCGGCCACGAGCGGGTCGGCGCCCCTCCCCACGCCGTACGCGGTCCCGAAGGTCGCGGCGAGCGCGGCGGCGAAGGCCGTGATCCTCAGTGCGTTGTTCATGACGGTGTCCTCCATCGGGTCCATCGGGAGGCAACGCTTCCCGATGGAGCTCAACATACCCCCTAGGGGTATCGAGTCAACCCGGGAGTGCGTCATTGCTTCCCGATTGCACTTCCGAGAGAGACCGGCCGACGACGCCGGGGCCGGGATCTCGGCATCCGGCTCAGGCGGACACCACGAGCCCGCTGCGCAGCCGCTCCACCGCGGCCTCCGGAATCCTCAGACCGTCGCGCACATACCCGTCGAGCCCACCCCACCTCTCGTCCATGGCGTCCAGCGCCATCTCGAGATAGCGGGGGCGGACCTCGATGATCGCGGACGCGATCTCCGGGTCACCGCCCGCATCGAGGAAGCCCTGCACGTACGGGGCGTAGGCGACCCGGACGACCGGGTTCACCGCGAGGAACTCGGCCCGCACCACGTCCCGTGACGCACCGACCAGCATCAGCAGCAGCGCGGTGGCCCAGCCGGTACGGTCCTTGCCGGCCGTGCAGTGGAAGAGCACCGGGCGGGCCCGGTCGTCGGCGGCCGTCTCCACGAAGGCCCGGTAAGCGGCGGCGGCACCCGGCGAGAGCACCATCTGCCGGTAGGTCTCGGCGAACAGCTCCTCGGCCTTCCCGCTCCCCAGCAGCTGCTCCGCCTCGACCGGATCGGCGAGCAGTGCACGCAGCCGGGCGGGCGCCACGCCCGGGTTGTCGCCGAGCACATCGGCGACGAACAGCCGCGCACCGGGCGGCAGCCGGTCGGGGGCCGCCGCACGCTCGTCGGCAGTGCGCAGATCGACGACGGTACGGATGCCGAGCGCGGCCACCGCCATGTCCTGCGCCGCGTCCAGACCACTGAGCTGGCCGGAGCGCAGCACGGCGCCCGGCCGCACCCGATGGTCAGGGCCCAGAGCGATGCCGCCCAGGTCTCGAAGATTGACGACGGTGGATGCCGGGACGGCCCTGGCGGTTTGCACGATGAACTTCCCCTTTTCCCGACACGTATCCGAATTGATTCGACCTGGCCCGATCAAACGTCGCACGCGGCCGGGAGATCGACAAAGTAAAACGCCGGAGGAACACCGATCGACGACACCGAAGAAGATAAAGGAAAGGTGAAATTACAACCGCCCCCTCCAGGTCAGGGGCACAGCACACCCAATGGGCCACGCGTCCGCGGTATCTCGCTCGACATGGAACAGTTGTCGGCGCGCGAGCGGGGCCGACAGCCGTTGATTTTCCGACCGCACGATTCTCCGCCGCGGTAGGACCGGATCGGTCCGCCAAGATGTTCGCCTTCCGGACCTCGAACCCGGGATCGGTCAGGATGCCGGCGCCGGTGCGACGGCGCCCGTGAACCGACTGCCCGGGAAGGCGATGACGAGGTGCCCCACAGGTCCCACAGCCACGGGCGCGTCCTCTCCTGATGGATGGATTGCCAGCAGCATAACTTCGGCCATTCAGCCATGCATTATGGCCAATCACCTGTAACCGTTGGATACAAGGGTGATTTCTCCACAGGGTGACGACGGTGACCTCGATTGCCTTCACGCCGGTCCAGATAGCTGTCCTCTCGCTGGGGCCCGGCCCGGTCGCCGCCTCGGGGGAGCCGGCTGTCCACGGCGGTGCGCCCACGAACCGTTCCGGACCAGACGTCGCGGGGGCCTCCTCTGGGCCTGCCATGGTGCACGGCGACCGCTCGGCCGGCTGGAAGCCTGCGGCCCATCGGAGGAAGCGCCACATCGCCGGAGCCACGCCGGGTACGCGACGGTGTGTGAAGGATCAAGTGCGTTCGGAGAGGGCAAGGTCACAGACGGAGCCCCTGCTGCTCGTCTGAGACCTGACCTAGCATCTGGGCATGACGGTCCTGCCTGCCGACGGGCTTTCGTTGGCCGCCGAATTCCCTCACCCAGCCCATGAGCAGTGGCAAAGCCTTGTCGAAGGCGTACTGCGTAAATCGGGCAAGGATGTTGCGGGTTCGGCCGCCGAGGAAGCGCTGTCCACCACGGTGGAGGACGGGCTCATCACCCGCCCCCTCTACACCTCGCGCGACAGCGCGCCCGATGCCGGATATCCGGGCTTCGCCCCCTTCACCCGCGGCGGCAAGGCCGAGGGCAACGCGGCGGGCGGCTGGGACGTACGGCAGCGGCACACCCTGTCGGATCCTGCGCGTCTCAACGAGGCGGTGCTCGCCGATCTGGAGAACGGTGTCACCTCGCTGTGGCTGACCGTGGGCGGTGCCGGCGGCGTTCCGGTGTCCGCTCTGGCGGGGGCGCTGGACGGCGTATATCTCGATCTGGCTCCCGTGGTGCTGGACGCCGGGAGCGAATTCGACGCTGCGGCGACGGAGTTGCTGCGGCTCTACGCGGAGCGGGGTGTCGGTGCGCAGACCGCGCGTGGCAACCTCGGCGCCGACCCGCTCGGGCAGGCCGCCCGCAGCGGCGCCGCCCCCGGCCTGACGGCGGCGGTCCACTGGGCACAGCAGTGCGCGCAGGAGTATCCCGGACTGCGGGCCCTGACCGTCGACGCTCTGCCGTACCACGAGGCCGGCGGCTCGGCCGCCGAGGAGCTGGGCGCTTCGCTGGCGACGGGTGTCGCCTATCTGCGGGCGCTGACGGAGGCCGGGCTCCGTGTCGAAGAAGCCTGCGCGCAGCTGGAGTTCAGGTACGCGGCGACGGCCGATCAGTTCCTGACCATCGCCAAGCTGCGGGCTGCTCGGCGGCTGTGGGCCCGGGTGGCCGAGGTGTGCGGGGCCGCCGACGCCGGCGCGCAGCGCCAGCACGCGGTGACGTCCTCGGTGATGATGACGCGGCGCGATCCCTGGGTGAACATGCTGCGGACGACGCTGGCATGTCTGGGCGCGGGCGTCGGCGGGGCCGACTCCGTCACCGTGCTGCCGTTCGATCACGCCCTGGGGCTGCCGGACGCGTTCGCCCGGCGCATCGCCCGTAATACGTCGACGATCCTGCTGGAGGAGTCGCATCTGGCCCGGGTGATCGACCCGGCGGGCGGTTCCTGGTACGTGGAGCGGCTCACTGCCGAACTCGCCGACGCCGCCTGGGCGTTCTTCCAAGAGATCGAACGGTCGGGCGGCCAGGAGGCCGCCTTGCACTCGGGAATGATCAGCGAGCGTCTTGCGGCCACCTGGGCGGCACGCAGCAAGGATCTGGCGCGACGCAAGGAACCGATCACCGGGGTCAGCGAGTTCCCGCAGCTGGCGGAGCGCGCGGTGGAGCGCGAGGCGGCCCCCGCCGAGGTGTCCGCCACGGAATCGGGCGGTCTGCCCAGGGTCCGTCGTGACGAGGCTTTCGAGGTGCTGCGCGCCCGGTCGGACGCCCATCTCGCGGCGACCGGGCAGCGGCCGCGGGTGTTCCTCGCCGCGCTCGGGCCGGCCGCGGCCCACACCGCGCGGGTGTCGTTCGCCTCCAACCTGTTCCAGGCGGGCGGGATCGAACCGGTCCACGACCCGGTCTCGGTCGACGCGGCAACGGCCGCCGACGTATTCAGGGCCGGCGGAGCCACCGTGGCGTGCCTCTGCTCCAGCGACACCCTCTACGCCGAGCAGGCCGGGGCGGTCGCCGAGGCACTGGGCTCGGCCGGAGCCCAGCGAGTGTTCCTCGCGGGCCGACCCGGCGAGTACACCGGTGTCGACGAGTACGTCTTCGCGGGCTCCGATGTGGTGGCCGTGCTCTCTTCCCTTCTCGACCGTATGGGTGTGGCGTAATGCGTATCCCTGACTTCTCCGACATCGAGCTCGGACCGGGCGGCGCCGCCGAGGTGTCCGAGGACCAGTGGCGCGCCTCGGTGAAGGAGTCCTCCGGCAGTTCCGACGGCGATCTGCTGTGGGAGACCCCGGAAGGCATCGCGGTCAAGCCGCTATACACCGGGCGTGACCTGGAGGGGCTCGACTTCCTCGGTACATATCCGGGCATGGCCCCGTATCTGCGCGGCCCGTATCCGACGATGTATGTCAACCAGCCCTGGACGATCCGGCAGTACGCCGGGTTCTCCACCGCCGAGGAGTCCAACGCCTTCTACCGCCGCAACCTCGCGGCCGGACAGAAGGGCCTCTCCGTCGCCTTCGACCTGCCGACCCATCGCGGCTACGACAGCGACCACCCGCGGGTGACCGGAGACGTCGGCATGGCCGGCGTGGCGATCGACTCGATCTACGACATGCGTCAGCTCTTCGACGGCATTCCGCTGGACAGGATGTCGGTTTCCATGACGATGAACGGCGCGGTGCTCCCCGTACTCGCGCTGTACATCGTGGCCGCCGAGGAACAGGGCGTCGGGCCCGAGAAGCTGGCCGGGACCATTCAGAACGACATTCTGAAAGAGTTCATGGTCCGCAACACGTACATCTATCCGCCGAAGCCCTCGATGCGGATCATCTCCGACATCTTCGCGTACACCTCGCAGAAGATGCCGCGCTACAACTCGATCTCCATCTCCGGCTATCACATCCAGGAGGCGGGTGCGACAGCCGATCTGGAGCTGGCGTACACCCTCGCGGACGGTGTGGAGTATCTGCGGGCCGGGCGGGACGCCGGTCTTGACGTGGACGCTTTCGCACCGCGGCTGTCGTTCTTCTGGGCGATCGGCATGAACTTCTTCATGGAGATCGCGAAGTTGCGGGCGGCCCGGCTGCTCTGGGCCAAGCTGGTCAAGGAGTTCGAGCCGAAGAACGCCAAGTCGCTGTCCCTGCGCACCCATTCGCAGACGTCGGGCTGGTCGCTGACCGCGCAGGACGTATTCAACAACGTCACGCGGACCTGCGTGGAGGCGATGGCTGCCACCCAGGGGCACACCCAGTCGCTGCACACCAACGCGCTCGACGAGGCCCTCGCCCTGCCGACGGACTTCTCGGCGCGGATCGCCAGGAACACCCAGCTGCTGCTCCAGCAGGAGTCGGGCACCGGCCGGGTCATCGACCCGTGGGGCGGCAGCGCGTACGTGGAGAAGCTGACGTACGACCTGGCACGCCGGGCCTGGCAGCACATCCAGGAGGTCGAGGCGGCGGGCGGCATGGCGCAGGCCATCGACGCGGGCATCCCGAAGCTCAGGGTCGAGGAGGCCGCGGCCCGTACTCAGGCGCGAATCGACTCCGGGCGCCAGCCGGTGATCGGGGTCAACAAGTACCGGGTGGAGACCGACGAGCAGATCGATGTGCTCAAGGTCGACAACTCCTCGGTGCGCACCCAGCAGATCGAGAAGCTGCGCCGGCTGCGCGAGGAGCGCGACGAGTCGGCGTGCCGGGCCGCGCTGCGGGCGCTGACGGCGGCGGCCGAGCGGGCCCCCGGCCCCGGCCTCGAAGGCAATCTGCTGGCACTCGCCGTCGACGCGGCACGCGCGATGGCGACCGTGGGCGAGATCTCGGACGCCCTGGAGAAGGTGTACGGGAGGCATGCGGGCCAGATCCGTACGATCTCCGGTGTGTACCGCAACGAGGCAGGTGAATCCCCTTCCGTGGAACGGACCCGGGCGCTGGTGGGCCAGTTCGAGGAGGCCGAGGGGCGCCGTCCGCGCATCCTGGTCGCCAAGA
Organism: Streptomyces sp. NPDC058239; assembly: GCF_042882185.1. Taxonomy (NCBI): domain Bacteria; kingdom Bacillati; phylum Actinomycetota; class Actinomycetes; order Kitasatosporales; family Streptomycetaceae; genus Streptomyces; species Streptomyces sp. NPDC058239. The sequence continues at coordinate 54,243 of NZ_JBHVWS010000042.1, read as the reverse complement.
TGGGGCAGGACGGCCACGATCGCGGCCAGAAGGTGATCTCGACGGCCTTCGCCGACCTGGGCTTCGACGTCGACGTCGGCCCGCTGTTCCAGACGCCGGCCGAGGTGGCACGGCAGGCGGTGGAGGCGGACGTGCACATCGTGGGCGTCTCCTCGCTGGCCGCCGGGCACCTCACGCTCGTACCGGCGCTCCGCGAGGAGCTGGCCGCCGAGGGCCGCGACGACATCATGATCGTGGTGGGCGGGGTGATTCCGCCGCAGGACGTCGAGGCATTGCACGAGGCGGGGGCGACGGCGGTGTTCCCGCCCGGCACCGTGATTCCGGATGCCGCGTACGACCTGGTGACGCGGCTCGGTGCCGCGCTCGGCCACGAGCTGTGAGCCGCTGACCCGATGCCTCCGAAGATCGACATCGACAGCTATGTGAAGGGGGTGCTCGACGGGAAGCGGGCGTACATCGCGCGCGCGATCACTCTCGTCGAGTCCACCCGCCCCGATCACCGGGCGCTGGCCCAGCAGTTGCTGCGCGAGCTGCTGCCGCGCTCCGGGAACGCCCGGCGCATCGGCATCAGCGGCGTGCCGGGGGTCGGGAAGTCCACCTTCATCGACGCACTCGGCACGATGCTCACCGGGCTCGGTCACCGGGTCGCGGTGCTCGCCGTCGATCCCTCCTCCAGCCGTACCGGAGGCTCCATTCTGGGCGACAAGACCAGGATGGAGCAGCTCGCGGTGGACCCCGCGGCGTTCGTACGTCCTTCTCCGACCGCCGGGACGCTCGGTGGAGTGGCCAAGGCGACCCGTGAGTCCATCGTGGTGATGGAGGCCGCGGGGTACGACGTGGTGCTGGTGGAAACGGTCGGCGTCGGCCAGTCGGAGACGGCGGTGGCCAATATGGTCGACACGTTTCTGCTGCTGACCCTGGCCCGTACCGGGGATCAGCTCCAGGGCATCAAGAAGGGCGTCCTGGAGCTGGCGGACGCCATCGCGGTCAACAAGGCGGACGGCCCGCACGAACGCGACGCACGAGCGGCCGCGCGCGAACTGGCGGGCGCACTGCGGCTGATGCACCCGGTCGACGCGGCCTGGACGCCTCCGGTCCTCACCTGCAGCGCCCGGGAGTCCACCGGTCTCGACACGCTGTGGGAGCGGCTGGAGCAGCACCGTGCGCTGCTCGAATCGACCGGCCGGCTCGCCGCAAAACGGCGTGACCAGCAGGTCGACTGGACCTGGACGATGGTGCGGGACGAGCTGCTGGAGAGTCTGCGCGGCCATCCGGAAGTGCGCGCGCTCACTCCGGATCTCGAACAGCGGGTACGGGACGGTGAGTTGACGGCCACACTGGCGGCCGAGCAGATCCTGGGGGCGTTCCGGGGCACGCTCCCTGCGGCGGAGGCCGGTAACCCGGCGGGCTAGGGGGCGAGGTTCCAGGGTCCTGCCGGCGGACCGGGGTCGGCCCCGATCCGCCGGACGGTCACCCCTGGAGATCGAGCTGGTACTCGACCGACTTGTGCGTCGGCTCGTAGCCGAGCGCGTCGTTGATGCTCCGCATGTACGTGTTGCTGTCCGCGGTGTCCGCCAGCAGCCCGTCGAGGGCCGGGTGGCGTTCGCGGGTCTGCAGGATGGACTGCGCCTTCATCCACCGTGCGAGGCCGTGCCCCCGGTGTTCGGGGAGGACTCCGGTGCCGTAGTGATGGCCGTCGCCCTTTCCGTCGCCCGGGACGACCAGTTCGGTGAAGCCCGCGATCGTGGAGTCGGACTCGTCGACGGCGGCAACGGTGTGGAGCAGCTCGCCACGTGCCGCGACGGCAGCCGCGACGGCCCGGACCCGGTCCACGTCCCAGACGACCGTGCCGTAGTCGGTGTCGTCCATGGGCATGTCGTCCATGGCGCGGCGCGATGCGGCGAACGTCGGCGCAAGGTCGTGCGGGACGGTGCCGTCCCAGGACACCAGCCGGTAGCCCGGATGCGGCTGTCCGACGATCCCGCGGAGAGCTCCGGTGTCGGCCTTCGCCAGCGGAAGGCGGGCGTACGTCAGGGTGAGGACCTTGCGCAGCCCCTTGGCCCGCAGAAAATGATGGCCGGAGGAACCGGCCTCGACCTGTGCGATGACGCTGCGTCGGCCCTCCTCGCGGGCAGCGGCGACGGCCGCGTCCAGCAGCTGTGAGCCGATGCCGTTGCGGCGCTCCGCCGGGTGGACGTGGAGTTCCAGTTCGGCGAGATGCTCCTGGCCCTCACGGGTGAAGACGCGCAGGAACGCCGAGCCGACGGGGTTGCCCGTGGGGTCGGACGCCAGCCACGCCAGCCGGTGGCTCGCGCCGGCACGGTCGGGGTCGGTCAGTGCGGTGATGCGTATCGGCAAGATGACTCCTCCGCGCCGAGGGCGCCGGTCAGGACGGGTGAGCGGGCGTGCGGCCCGGAGAACCACATCACTCCGCGAGCGCCGCGGCAACCGGATATCGCAGCCGTCGGCGCCGGCCCGGTGCGCGCGCCGTGGTAGGGTTCGGTTGGTACATGTGTACGCCTCGATTCGAGGCGCCGGTGCCGATTCACTCTCGTAAAGCTGCTGCGCCCGTCCTTTCCTGACCGGTGATCCAGCTTTCCCGCACGCACCACTTCTTCCCGTCCGGTACGGGCTTTCCCGTCCGGGCTTTCCTGCCCGTCGTCCGGGGCGTGATCTCTTCCGCCCACATGCCGACCGGGCCCTTTCATTCGCCATGTCCGCGAAAGGACCACCCGTATGACCAGCACCCTCGAACACCCCGTCGCTCAGCAGGAATTGCCCACCGAGGCCGCCGGTGTCCTCGACATCACGCAGCAGGGGCACGGCGCACTGCGCGTCCATGGCGGCCACCCCTCCCCCGGCGACGTACAGGTCTCCGCCGCCCTGATCCGCCGCCACGGCCTGCGCAAGGGCGACGTCGTCGAAGGCTCCTGCGATCGGCCGCGCACCCTGTCCGGGGTCGTACGGGTCAACGGCCGCTCGCCGCAGGCGCTCCGCGGCCGGCCCCACTTCCGCGATCTCACCCCGCTCCACCCCCGGCATCGGCTGCGTCTGGAAACACCGTCCGGCAGTCCGGCCATGCGCCTCGTCGACCTGGTCTCCCCCATCGCCAAAGGGCAGCGCGGACTTGTCGTCGCGCCGCCCAGGACAGGCAAAACTGTGCTGCTGCAGCAGGTCGCGGCAGCCGTCGCCGCCAACCATCCCGAGTGCCATCTGATGGTGGTGCTGCTCGACGAACGCCCGGAGGAGGTCACGGACATGCGCCGGTCCGTACGGGGCGAGGTACTCGCCTCGACGTTCGACCGGCCCGTGAAGGAGCACATCGCGCTCGCCGAACTCGCGGTCGAACGCGCCAAGCGTCTGGTCGAACAGGGCCAGGACGTCGTCATCCTGCTGGACTCCCTCACCAGGCTGTGCCGCGCCCACAACAACGCGTCAGCCGCGGGCGGACGGACCCTGAGCGGCGGCGTCGACGCAGCTGCCCTGCTCGGCCCCAAACGGCTCTTCGGTGCCGCCCGGTTCACCGAGGAGGGCGGCTCCCTCACCATCCTGGCCACCGCACTGGTGGAGACCGGCTCCCGCGCCGACGACTACTTCTTCGAAGAGCTGAAGAGCACCGGCAACATGGAACTCCGGCTCGACCGCACGCTGGCGGACAGGCGCACCTACCCGGCCGTGAACATTCAGGCGTCCGGCACCCGACGCGATGAACTGCTCGTCCCGGAAGCCGAGTTTCGGGTGGTACGCGGACTGCGCCGCGCGCTGCACTCCCGGGACCCGCAGACGGCACTCGAAACACTGCTGGACCGGATCCGGCACACTCCGGACAACGCGGCATTCCTCCGTACGGTCAGCCGCACCCTCCCGGATACGTGAGCCTGCCCGAGCCGCGCCGGACGGCGCAATAGCATGGGACCGCCCTTGCATGATCCGTCCCTCACGAGCACAGGGAGAGCAGGCACATGGAATTCCGCCGACTCGGCCGCAGCGGTCTGACCATCAGTGAGATCGCTTACGGAAATTGGCTCACCCACGGCTCCCAGGTGGAGGAGGACGCAGCGGTCGCCTGTATCCGGGCCGCCCTCGATGCCGGGATCACCACCTTCGACACGGCGGACGTCTATGCCGAGACGCGGGCCGAAGCCGTCCTGGGCCGGGCGCTCAAGAACGAGCGCCGCGAGGGACTCGAGGTGTTCACCAAGGTCTACTTCCCGACCGGTCCCGGGCACAACGACCGGGGACTCGGGCGCAAGCACATCATGGAGTCCATCGACAACTCGCTGCGCCGCCTGCAGACGGATTACGTGGACCTGTACCAGGCGCACCGCTACGACCACTCGACCCCGCTGGAAGAGACCATGGAGGCGTTCGCCGACGTCGTCCGCTCCGGCAAGGCCCTCTACATCGGCGTTTCGGAATGGACGGCCGACCAGCTCCGCGCCGCACATGGGCTGGCCCGCGAACTGCAGGTGCCACTGATCTCCAACCAGCCGCAGTACTCGGCGCTGTGGCGGGTCATCGAAGGCGAAGTGGTGCCCGCGTCCGAGGAGTTGGGCATCGGTCAGATCGTCTGGTCACCGATTGCTCAGGGCGCCCTCACGGGCAAGTACAAGCCCGGTGCGCCGCTCCCGGCCGGCTCTCGGGCGACGGACGACAAGGGCGGCGCGAGCATGGTCGCCGGCTGGCTCCGTGACGACGTGCTGGAGCGTGTCCAGCGGCTGCGGCCGCTCGCCGACCAGGCCGGTCTGAGTCTTGCCCAGCTCGCGGTCGCCTGGGTGCTGCAGAACTCCAATGTCTGCGCCGCGATCATCGGCGCCTCCCGGCCCGAGCAGGTGACGGAGAATGTCGGGGCAGCGGGTGTGACACTCGACGCGGAGCTGCTGAAGGGTATCGACGACATCCTGGACCCGGTGGTGGAACGGGACCCCGGGCTGACGGCCGGGCACGAGAACAACAGCTGATTCGACCGGCCCGCGCATGTGGGGCACAGGCCTTCGGAACAGCGGCCCCTGCCCCACACCTCGGACGCCCGGGGCGAACCGGGAGCGTGGCGCCGCCCGGCATCGGTCACAACGGCCCGGTCTCGTGGGTCACTCCCCCCGCCACGTCGCGACAAAGAAATGTGACCGGTGCCGAGGCGGATTCTTTTCCGCGCGGTACGCGGCCTTTCTTTCCGAGCTGTACGAGGTCAGGTACCGGTGTGCAGCGCGGAGGTGTGTTCGCGGACCTGGGCCGGCGTGAGGTAGGAGTCCGTGTACTCGAAGTCGCGCAGCTTGGCCGGGTTCCGGGACTGGAAGCCGGTGCGAACGAAGTCGTCGCCCGCAATGGCGTTGAGCATCCAGTTGGTCATGACCCGTGCCTTGGCCACATTGGTCCGTAGCGCCGACCAGTGGTAGCCACGGGCGACGGCCTGCGCGATGATTCCGTGCATCTCGATGCCGAGCGGCTTGGAGACCGCGTCCTTGCCGCCGAGGTCCACGACCAGACCGAGATCCTTGTGGACGTACGGCTTCAACGGCTGGTGCCGCAGCGTGGCGATGAGGTTGTCGGCGAGCCTTCGGCCCTGGCGCATGGCGTGCTGCGCAGTGGGCGGGCAGACCGCCCCGTCGCCCTTGCTCAGGTCCGGTACGGCCGCGGCGTCGCCGAGCGCGAAGACGCCGTCGAAGCCCGGCAGCCTCATCTCGGGCGTCACCGCCAGCCGGCCGCGTACGGTCTCCGAGTCGAATGTGGCGACCAGCGGACTCGCGGTGACTCCCGCCGTCCAGATCAGTGTGCGGCAGGGCACCACCCGGCCATCGGTGAACGTCACCTTCTCCCGCCCGGCCTCGGCGACCGAGACTCCGAGCGACACCTCGATGCCACGTGCGCGCAGCAGCTCCAGGGCGCTCCGGCCGAGCTTGTCCCCCAGTTCTGGCATCAGCTTCGGCGCGATGTCGATGAGATGCCACTTGATCAGCTTCGGGTCGAGCCGTGGGTAGTGCCTGACCGCGTTGGTGGTGAGGCGATGCAGACAGGCAGCCGTCTCGGTGCCCGCGTATCCGCCGCCGACCACCACGAACTGCAGGCGCGAAGCCCGTTCGTTCTCGTCGTGGCTGGCGTCCGCGAGATCGAGCTGAGCGATCACGTGGTCACGCACGTACGCCGCCTCGGCCAGCGTCTTCATACCCCGGGCGTTGTCGAGCAGGCCGGGGATGTCGAAGGTACGGGTGACGCTCCCGGGGCTGAGCACGATGTAGTCGTAGGGCTCGTAGACGACCTCGTCGGTGATCTTGCGAATGACGCAGATCTTCGCTTCGGGGTCCACTCCGATGGCCCCGCCCGGGATGATCCGGGTGCGGTGCTTGCGACTGCGGCGCAGCGACACCGCGACCGACTGCGGGGTGAGCACACCTGCCGCCACCTGCGGCAGCAGGGGCAGGTAGAGCTGGTACGAGAACGGGGCGACGAGCGCGATCTCAGCCTCGCCCGGGATCAGCCCGCGCTCCAGACGGCGTACGCACTCCACCCCGGCGAACCCTGCGCCGACAACGAGAATCCTGGGTCGTGCCACAGTATTCGTCCCTTCTCGGGCCTGCACGGTCGTCCGTTCGCCTGCCCCGTCGCACGCGCCCGTCAGGTCACATCTTTACGAGCCGCATCCCACTTCGCCTGCTGAGGACGGCGGACGGACGACACGACCGGGTCAGCGGGCCAGTAGGGTGACGGCCGTGCAGGTGCCGCCGACCGCGCCCACGAGCACGACACCGGCGGCCATGCACCGTGCCTTGAGCCTGCGGTAGCGCGCCTCGTATTCGCCGCGCAGTCCGGTGGCGCGGGCGGAGATACGGCAGAGCATGGCCCGCGACGTGGCGAGGCGGTCTGCGGTGTAGACCCGTTCCACGTCCTCGCGCTGTGCCGTGGTGAGCCAGGGCAGCTCGTCGGTGAAGCGGCCGGCCTGTCGTCGCGCCTCCTCGACCTCGGCGTTCCACAGCAGATAGCCCTCCAGTTGCGCCAGACCGCGGGCACTGTCCTTGTCGGGGTCCACTCGCTCCTCCTCTCCTGTCGCCGCCGTGCTCACGCCTGCCTGTCCCCCGAGGTCCACGTCGTCCCGGTGTCGGGACGGTTGAGGTCTTCGTCGAGGGAACGTACCGAGGGGTGGTGCAGGTCGAACGCCGGGGATTCGGAACGGATCCGCGGCAGCGTGTGGAAGTTGTGCCGCGGCGGCGGGCAGGAGGTCGCCCACTCCAGCGAACGGCCGTAGCCCCACGGGTCGTCGACCCCGACGTTCTTGCCGTACTTCGCGGTCTTCCACACGTTGTAGAGGAAGGGCAGCATCGACAGGCCGAGCAGGAACGAGGAGATCGTCGAGATCGTGTTGAGCGCGGTGAAGCCGTCGACGGCGAGATAGTCCGCGTAACGACGCGGCATGCCCTCGGCACCCAGCCAGTGCTGCACCAGGAACGTGCCGTGGAAACCCACGAACAGCGTCCAGAACGTGATCTTGCCGAGCCGCTCGTCCAGCATCTTGCCGGTGAACTTCGGCCACCAGAAGTGGAATCCGGCGAACATCGCGAAGACCACGGTGCCGAAGACGACGTAGTGGAAGTGCGCGACGACGAAGTACGAGTCCGAGACGTGAAAGTCCAATGGAGGCGACGCCAGGATCACACCGGTCAGACCACCGAAGAGGAAGGTGACCAGGAAGCCGATCGACCAGAGCATCGGCGTCTCGAAGGACAGCGATCCCTTCCACATCGTGCCGATCCAGTTGAAGAACTTCACACCGGTCGGTACCGCGATGAGGAATGTCATGAACGAGAAGAACGGCAACAGCACACCGCCGGTGACGTACATGTGGTGCGCCCACACGGTCGCCGAGAGGCCTGCGATCGAGATCGTCGCGCTGATCAGGCCGATGTAGCCGAAGATCGGCTTTCGGCTGAAGACCGGAATGATCTCAGTGACGATCCCGAAGAACGGCAGAGCGATGATGTACACCTCCGGGTGGCCGAAGAACCAGAAGAGGTGCTGCCAGAGCAGCGCGCCGCCGTTGGCCGCGTCGAAGACGTGCGCACCGAACTTGCGGTCCGCCTCCAGCACCAGCAGGGCCGCCGCGAGGACCGGGAAGGCCAGCAGGACCAGCACACCGGTCAGCAGGACGTTCCAGACGAAGATCGGCATGCGGAACATCGTCATGCCGGGGGCGCGCATGCAGATGATCGTGGTGATGAAGTTGACCGAGCCGAGGATCGTGCCGAAGCCGGAGAAGGCCAGACCCATGATCCACATGTCGCTGCCGATGCCCGGCGAGCGGACCGCGTCGGTCAGCGGGGAATAGGCGAACCAGCCGAAGTCGGCCGCGCCGCTCGGGGTGAGGAAGCCGGCCACCACGATGATCGAGCCGAAGAGGTACAGCCAGTACGCGAACATGTTCAGCCGCGGGAACGCCACATCGGGGGCGCCGATCTGCAGCGGCATGATCCAGTTCGTGAACCCGGCGAAGAGCGGCGTCGCGAACATCAGCAGCATGATCGTGCCGTGGATCGTGAACGCCTGGTTGAACTGTTCGTTCGAAAGGATCTGGATGCCGGGACGGGCCAGCTCGGCGCGCATGACCAGGGCCAGCACGCCGCCGACGATGAAAAAGGCGAACGATGTGAGCAGATACAGCGTGCCGATCGTCTTGTGATCGGTGGTGGTCAGCCACTTGATGACGACGTTTCCCGGTTCCTTGGCCCGGACCGGAAGCTCGTTCGCATACGCCTCCTCTTCCTCCGCTGCCCCTGTTGTGCCCGTCGTCGTCACTGGGACGCTCCTTCGATTGTCATTCGCGAGTGGACTGAGCACCCGGCAGGGGCACCGCCTCCACCGGGCCGGCCGCAGGGCCGATCCCGTGCGCGTCACGCCAGATTCCAGGTGCAGCAAATCAGCCGCGGGGCCACTATGTGCGGCCCTGCGCCCGCCGTCGCGTGACTTTCACTCGTCAGGGCGTCCTGGGGTCCGGGCCTCGGCCCGCTCGCACACGACCGATGCCTGTGCGGACTTCCACGTCGGTGACGGACGTCTCGGAGCAGAGCGAACTCCCGCACCGTCCAACGCTGTTACCGCAGAATCCGGTGAACGCCCGGATCGGTGACCGGCCCCGGGCGACCCAGCTGTCGCTCAGGCCAGCCCGCCCGTCGCGCGCACGTTCTGGCCCGTGATCCACCGACCGTCGTGGCCGGCCAGGAAGGCGACCACATCGGCCACATCGGCGGGTTCGCCCAATCGGCCGAGGGGGGTCATGCCGGCGACTGCCTCGAGCGCCTGCGGCTGGTTGGTTCCGCGCAGCAGATCGGTGTCGGTCGCACCGGGCGAGACGGTGTTGACCGTGATCCCGCGCGCTCCGAGTTCGTGGGCGGCAATGGCGGTGAGCTGCTCGACCGCACCCTTGCTGGCGGCATACGCGGAGATGCCGCGGCCCGGCCGCACGGTGTTCGCCGTGGAGATGTTCACGATGCGGCCGCCGTCGCGCATCCGCCGGGCCGCATGGCGGATCGTCATGAAGACCGCTCTGGTATTGACCGTCATCACCTTGTCGAACACCGCAGGGTCGGTGTCCACGATGAGGGACGGGGTGAGGCACAGTGCGGCGTTGTTCACCAGGATGTCCAGGCCGCCCAGCTGTGCCTCGGCGGCTTCCATCAGCTGCTCCGCCGCGTCCGGGTCCGCGAGATCGAGCCGGATGGCCCAGGCCTTGCCGCCGTTGCCCTGCACCGTGCGGACGACCTCTTCGGCCGCGTCGTCGCTGGTGGCGTAGTTGAAGACCACGTGGGCCCCGTCTCGGCACAGGCGCTCGACGATCGCCCGGCCGATGCCCCGCGAACCTCCGGTGACCACAGCGTTCCTGCCTGTCAGCACGGTCTCTCCCCCTCCAGGAGCAGTTGATCCGGGTCGTTCGAACCTACCGGCACAGCGGCTCCTTGTACGCGATTGCGCAGAGAACCGTCGGCGCCGGCCGAACGCCTTCGCTGCCGGCTCGGGACACGGAACCGCCCCGGCCGGGCATGGTGCCGACCGGGGCGGGAGGGGTGTGGGGGCGCCGGGATGCGCCCCCTTCCGTGACTGTCTCGTCAGCCGATGGCGGCGATGGCCTGCGTGAACGTCGCCGACGGGCGCATGACAGCCGAGGCCTTGGCCGGGTCGGGCTGGTAGTAGCCGCCGATGTCGGCCGGCGAGCCCTGCACCGCGATCAGCTCGTCGACGATGGTCTGCTCCTGCTCTCCCAGCGTCTTCGCGAGCCCGGCGAACGCCTGCGCAAGCTGCGTGTCGTCGGTCTGCTGCGCCAGCTCCTGGGCCCAGTAGAGGGCCAGGTAGAAGTGGCTGCCGCGGTTGTCGATGCCACCCAGCTTGCGGCTCGGCGACTTGTCCTCGTTGAGGAAGGTGCCGGTCGCGCGGTCGAGGGTGTCCGCGAGGACCTGGGCACGCGAGTTGCCCGTGGTCGTCGCCAGGTGCTCGAAGCTGGCCGCGAGCGCGAAGAACTCGCCCAGGCTGTCCCAGCGGAGGTAGTTCTCCTTGACGAGCTGCTGGACGTGCTTGGGCGCGGAGCCGCCGGCACCGGTCTCGAACAGTCCGCCGCCGTTCATGAGCGGGACGATGGAGAGCATCTTCGCGCTCGTGCCCAGCTCGAGGATCGGGAACAGGTCGGTCAGGTAGTCACGCAGCACATTGCCCGTGACCGAGATGGTGTCCTCGCCGCGGCGGATGCGCTCCAGCGAGAACGCGGTCGCCTTCACCGGCGACATGATCTCGATCTGCAGGCCGTCGGTGTCGTGGTCGGCGAGGTACGTCTTGACCTTGGCGATCAGCTGCGCGTCGTGGGCGCGGTCCTCGTCGAGCCAGAACACGGCCGGGACGCCGGTGGCGCGGGCGCGGGTGACGGCGAGCTTCACCCAGTCCTGGATCGGCAGGTCCTTGGCCTGGCACATGCGGAAGATGTCGCCCGCGCCCACGACCTGCTCCAGCACGACATTGCCGCTGCCGTCGACGACCCGCACCGTACCGGTGGTGGGGATCTCGAAGGTCTTGTCGTGGCTGCCGTACTCCTCGGCCTTCTGCGCCATCAGGCCGACGTTCGGCACCGAGCCCATGGTCGACGGGTCGAAGGCGCCGTTGGCGCGGCAGTCGTCGATGACGACCTGGTAGACACCCGCGTAGCTGCTGTCGGGGAGCACCGCGAGGGTGTCGGCCTCATTGCCGTCCGGGCCCCACATGTGACCGGAGGTGCGGATCATGGCCGGCATGGAGGCGTCGACGATGACATCGCTCGGTACGTGCAGGTTGGTGATGCCCTTGTCGGAGTCGACCATGGCCAGCGCGGGGCCTTCGGCGAGCTCTGCCTCGAAGGATGCCTTGATCTCGGCGCCCACGTGCGGCACCGAGTCCAGGCCCTTGAGGATGCCGCCGAGGCCGTCGTTCGGGGAGAGACCGGCCGCGGCGAGGACCTCGCCGTACTTGGCGAAGGTGTTCGGGAAGAAGGCACGGACCACGTGGCCGAAGATGATCGGGTCGGAGACCTTCATCATGGTGGCCTTGAGGTGGACGGAGAACAGCACGCCCTCGGCCTTGGCGCGGGCGACCTGCGCGGTGAAGAACTCGCGCAGGGCCGCGACTCGCATGACCGCCACATCGACGACCTCGCCCGCGAGCACCGGCACCGACTCACGCAGAACGGTGGTGCTGCCGTCGTCGCCCGAGAGCTCGATGCGCAGCGAACCGGCCTCGGCGATGACCGTGGACTTCTCGGTGGAGCGGAAGTCGTCGACGCCCATGGTGGCGACGTTCGTCTTCGAGTCGGCCGACCAGGCGCCCATCCGGTGCGGGTGCGCCTTGGCGTAGTTCTTGACCGAGGCGGGGGCGCGGCGGTCGGAGTTGCCCTCGCGCAGCACGGGGTTCACCGCGCTGCCCTTGACCTTGTCGTAACGCGCGCGGACGTCCTTGTCCTCATCGGTCTGCGGGTCGTCCGGGTAGTCCGGAAGCGCGTAGCCCTGTGCCTGCAGCTCGGCGATGGCAGCCTTCAGCTGCGGGATCGAAGCCGAGATGTTCGGCAGCTTGATGATGTTGGCCTCGGGCGTCTTGGCCAGCGCGCCGAGTTCGGCGAGCGCGTCGTCGATCCGCTGGCTCTCCTGGAGGCGCTCGGGGAAGCTGGCGATGATGCGCCCGGCCAGCGAGATGTCACGGCTCTCGACATTGACCCCAGCCGTCGAGGCGTAGGCCTGAACCACGGGCAAGAACGAATACGTCGCCAGGGCCGGGGCCTCGTCGGTGTGTGTATAGATGATGGTCGAGTCAGTCACCCTGTGCTCCGCTCCACGTCTGCAACATTGCTTGACATCAAGATATCTCGTGATCGCTGCCGACTCGACAGGGCCCCGCCCCCTGCTTCGGCAGGAGGCGCCACGGGCGCCGGGCTCAGGGACGCCCCGACGGCGGGACCTCCTCCCCGGGCTGCACCGGACCGGGCGGAGTGCCGTTGCCGAACGGGCGTCCGCCCAGTTCCTCCCGGTGGTGCGGGGTCAGCCAGCCCGACAGATCGGGGCCGACGGGCACGATGCCGGTGGGGTTGATGCCCGTGTGGACCCGGTAGTAGTGCTGCTTGATGTGGTGGAAATCGACCGTGTCGCCGAAACCAGGGGTCTGGTACAGGTCTCTGGCGTACGCCCACAGGACGCGGTCCTCGGCCAGCTTCGAACGGTTGCACTTGAAGTGTCCGTGGTAGACGGCGTCGAAGCGCACCAGTGTGGTGAACAGCCTGATGTCGGCTTCGGTGAGGGATTCGCCGACGAGATAGCGCCGGTCCGCGAGACGCTCGGACACCAGGTCCAGGCGGCCGAACACATCCTGGTAGGCGGCCTCGTACTCGGACTGCTGCCCCGCGAAGCCCGCGCGGTACACGCCGTTGTTGACATCGCGGTAGATGTCCTGCATGACCTCGTCGATCTCGTCACGCAGGGCCTCGGGGTACAGGTCGGGGGCGCCCTGCCGGTGCAGCGCGGTCCACTCGGTCGCGAAGTCCAGCGTGATCTGCTGGAAGTCGTTGGTGACGAGCCTGCCGCTCGGTACGTCGACGATCGCGGGCACGCTGACCCCGCCGGGGTAGTCCCGCTCCCGCGCGTTGTACGCCTCGCTCAGGTACCGGATGCCGAGCACCGGATCCCTGCCGTCCTCGTCCAGGGTGAATCGCCAGCTGCGGTCGTCCTGGATCGGGTCGGCGACGGCCAGCGAGAGGGCTCCCTCCAGCCCGAGGAGCCGCCGGGAGACCAGGGAGCGGCTCGCCCACGGGCAGGCTCGGCTGACGACCAGCCGGTAGCGGCCGGCTTCGACGGGCCAGCCGTCCCGGCCGTCGGCGGTGATGCGGTCGGCGAAATGGCTCCTGGACCGTTTGAACGCCTTGTGCCCGTACGCCGCGTTGCCATTCGCCCCTGCGCCGGTGGCCGCGCTCATCTCGCTCTCCTTCATGGCGTTCTCCCTACGGACGGACTGCGGACGGACCGATGCTTACGACTCCTGCTACGGCGCTCCCCCCGCACATCTGCCAGCCCGACGAGCAGAGCGGCCAGGACGAAGGCGACCGCGACGACGAGCCCGTGGTCGTACGCGGTGGCCCATCCGTCGCCGCCCAGTCGGGCGAAGAACATCGAGCCGACCGCCGCGATCCCGATCGCCGACCCGACGCGCTGGCCGGTCTGGAGGGTGCCGCCGGCGCTCCCCGCCCTGGCCACCGGCACTCGGGAGAGGGTCAGTGTCTGGTTCGGGGCGATGACCAGGCCGCTGCCCAGACCGGCCAGGAGCAGTGGGGCCACCATCGCCCACCCCGCACCTCGCCCGGGCACCAGATGCACGGCGAGCGCGGTGGCCGCCAGCCCCACGGCCACCGTGATCAGACCGGTCACGACGAGGGGGCGCCCGAATCGGCCGACCATTCGGCCGCCGGGGCTCGCCGCGACGGCCGCGCCCAGTGCGAAGGGGGTGATGGCGAGTCCCGCCTGCAGGGCGGAGTAGTGCAGTCCGCTCTGCAGGTAGAGCGTGGTGATGAAGAAGATCGAGGTGAATCCGGCGAAGTACATCAGGCTCAGCAGACAGCCCAGCCAGTAGGAGCGGACCCGGAAGAGCGACAGGTCGACGACCGGTTGCGTGCCGCGTCTGCCGCATCGGGATTCCCAGCCGGCAAACGCGGCGAGCAGCGCCACGGCCACGGCGATCAGCAGCCACTTCCGGTTGCCGGGCCACTGCTGCGACTGCACGAAGGGCAGCAGCAGAGCCAGTACACCCGCACCGAGCAGCAGCACGCCGAGGGGGTCGAGGTCACGCAGGCGCACCCGGCCGGCCGAGGGGGTGTCCGGGAGCAGGCGCCGGGCGAGCAGAAGGCAGACGGCGCCGAGCGGCAGATTGACGTAGAACACCCAGCGCCAGCCCTCCTCGGCCCCGGCCGCCTGGATCAGCAGGCCACCGGAGAGCGGGCCGACAGCGGTGGAGATGGCGACCACGGTGCCGAACATGCCGAAGGCCCGGCCGCGCTCCTGGCCGGAGAACATCTGCTGGATCAACGCGGAGATCTGTGGTGAGATCATGCCTCCGGCGAGGCCCTGTACCAGACGGGCGATCACCAGCCAGAGGCTGGACTGAGCGGCTCCGCAGGCTGCTGAGGCCAGGGTGAACAGGGCGAGCCCGGCCATGAACACCACGCGGCGTCCCCGCGCGTCACCGAGCCGTCCCGCGGGAATGAGGAACAGGCCGAAGGCGAGGGAGTAACCGGAGAGGACCCATTGCAGGTCGGACTCCGGGGTGTGGAGCCCTTCCCGGATCGACGGCAGGGCGACATTGACGATGGATACGTCCAGCAGGGTCATGAACCCCGCGATCAGACACACCGCGAGCGCCCGCCAGCGGCGCGGGTCGGGGGTGCCGGGGCCGGGGGCAGAGTGGGCGTCCCACCCCGCAGCACCCCAGTGAGCTGCACTCTCTGCCATGGCTCGCACCCTAGGACCAAGGGCCCCGATACTCATCCCGGCAGGGCCGCGACGGCGGTTTTCCGGCATCCGTTTCAGTGGACGGGCAGCACCGGACGCAGGAAGCGGCCGTGTCCCGGGGCGGGACACGGCCGTCGACAGTCCGTGCGGGCTCCAGACCGTGGCGGTCGAGAACCGGTCGCCGGACGCGCCGTTCGCAGCGGCGGTGCGGTCACACCCCCTGCAGGCGGTGCGCGGACCGTCGCAGGTAGAAGGCCCAGGTCACCACCAGGCAGAGACCGTAGTACCCGAGGAACGCCAGATAGGCGGCCTGTCCGTTGTGTGACTCCAGGAAGGACTGCCGGAAGGCCAGATTGACCAGCACTCCGCCGAAGGCGCCGATCGCCCCTGCCACCCCGATCAGGGCCGTGGTCTGCCGCCGCGACCTCCGCTCGGCCTCGGCCGGCGACGTGCCGCCCGCGATTTCGGCCCGCGCCCTGGCCCGGAAGATCGCCGGGATCATCTTGTACGTCGACCCGTTGCCCGCCCCGCTGAGCACGAAGAGGGCGATGAATCCGGCCAGGAAGAGCGCCAGCGAGTGCTGCCTGGACGCCTCCAGTACCACTCCCGCGCCCAGTGCCATCGCCGCGAAGGTCCACAAGGTCACCCGGGCGCCGCCGAACCGGTCCGCCAGCAGCCCGCCGAGCGGGCGGGAGAGCGAGCCGAGCAGCGGCCCGAGGAAGGTGAGGCAGGCCGCCTTCACCGGGGTGTCGAACTGCTCATGGAACTGCACCTGGAGGACCTGACCGAAGGCGAAGCCGAAGCCGATGAACGAGCCGAAAGTGCCGATGTAGAGCACTGACATCACCCAGCTGTGCGCGTCGCCCAGCACCTCGCGCATCGCTCCGCGTTCATTGCGCGCGCCTGCGAGGTTGTCCATCCGCAGCGCCGCGCCGAGCGCCGCCAGCACGATCAGCGGCAGATAGACCAGCACCAGCAGGCGTGGGTGGCCGGCGCCCGCGGTGGCCAGCACCAGCAGGCCGAGCAGCTGCACCACCGGTACCCCGAGATTGCCACCGCCCGCGTTCACCCCCAGGGCCCAGCCCTTGAGGCGCTGCGGGTAGAAGGCGTTGATGTTGGCCATCGAGGAGGCGAAGTTGCCGCCGCCCACCCCGGCCACGGCGGCCACCACGAGCAGCGTGCCGTAGGAGACGCCGGGCCGCAGCACGATCCCGGCCAGCACGGCCGGCACGAGCAGCAGCAGCGCGCTGAAGACGGTCCAGTTGCGCCCGCCGAAGCGCGCCACCGCGAAGGTGTACGGAATGCGCAGCACCGAACCGAGTGCGGTGGGCACGGCGGTGAGCATGAACTTCCCGGCCGCGTCGATGTGGTACTCCGGGCCGAGGAAGAGCACCAGCACCGACCACAGGCTCCAGATGGAGAAGCCGATGTGCTCACTGAGCACCGAGTAGACCAGGTTGCGCCGGGCGATCCTGGCACCCGCCAGGGTCCAGAAGTCGGTGTCCTCGGGGTCCCAGTCCTTGATCCGGCGGGTGCCGGCATCGGCGGCGGTTGCGGTGAGGCTGATCATCGGCACACCTCCGCAAGCGTCGCCGCGACCACGCGCACCGGCCAGACCCTGAGGTGGGCCGTGGAGCCGTCGGGGGCCTGGTCCTCGTCCAGGCAGTGTCCGGTGCGCAGGTCGAAAGCCTGCTTGAGCATCGGCGAGATCACCACCGGTACGCTCCCCCGGCTGCCGAGCAGGCCGCGCGAGATGACGTGGGCGCCGCTGAACGGGTCGCGGTTCGCCAGCGCGTGCACCGCGCCACCGCGCTCGCGGAAGACCGCAACCTGCTCGTCCTGCGGGCCGACGAGCACCGCGACGCCACGCCCCGGGACCAGATCCTGGTACCGGCAGACCCGTGTCCATGCATGGCCGTCGCCGATCTCCACCATGTGCTCGGCGTTCTTGGACAGGATGGCCTCGCTCATTGCGTGCGTACCTCCAGGGCAGGGCCGGCGATCAGGGCCGGTGCGAGGGGGAACCCGTCCTCTTCGGGACGGGCGGGGCGGATGCCGTCGCGCTCGTGGACGAAGCGCACGGTGGGGTCGGGGGTTCCCGGGGCGTTGGCGAAGGAGACGAAGCGGCGTACCCGCTCGGGGTCGGCCAGGGTCGCCGCCCACTCGTCCTCGTAGGTCTCGACATGACGGGCCATCAGCTCGTCCAGCTCCGCGCAGAGGCCGAGCGAATCGTCCATGACGACCGCGCGCAGGTGATCGAGGCCGCCCTCCAGGCGGTCCAGCCAGGGGGCGGTGCGCTCCAGGCGGTCGGCGGTGCGGATGTAGAACATCAGGAACCGGTCGATGGTGCGGATCAGGGTGTCGTGGTCCAGGTCCACGGCCAGCAGATCGGCATGACGTGGTGTCATTCCCCCGTTGCCGCCGACGTAGAGATTCCAGCCTTCCGAGGTGGCGATCACTCCGAAGTCCTTGCTCTGTGCCTCTGCGCACTCCCGGGCGCAGCCGGAGACCGCGGACTTGAGCTTGTGCGGTGCCCGCAGGCCCCGGTAGCGCAGCTCCAGTTCGATCGCCAGGGCCACCGAGTCCTGCACGCCGTAGCGGCACCAGGTCTGCCCGACACAGGACTTGACCGTGCGCAGCGCCTTGCCGTACGCGTGACCGGACTCGAAGCCGGCATCCACCAGGCGGCGCCAGATGCCCGGCAGCTGGTCGACGGTGGCGCCGAACAGGTCGATCCGCTGACCGCCGGTGATCTTGGTGTAGAGGCCGTAGTCCCGTGCGATCTCGCCGATGACGATCAGGCCGTCGGGGGTGATCTCGCCGCCCGGGATCCGGGGCACCACCGAGTAGGAGCCGTTGCGCTGCAGGTTGGCCAGGAAGTGGTCGTTGGTGTCCTGGAGGGCGGCCTGTTCTCCGTCCAGCACATGACCGTTGCCGAGGGCGGCCAGGATCGAGGCCACGGCCGGTTTGCAGATGTCGCAGCCCTCGCCGCTCCCGTGCTCGTCGATCAGCCTGGAGAAGCCTGTGATGCCCTTGACCCGGATGATCTCGTACAGCTCGGCGCGGGTGTGAGCGAAATGCTCGCAGAGGCCGCGGGCCACTTCGATCCCGCCCGCCTCCAGCTCCTCGGTCACGATGGAGCCCATCAGTTTGACGCAACTCCCGCAGCCGGTACCGGCCTTGGTGCACTTCTTGACGTCGGGGACGGTGCGCATGCCCTGCTCGGACACGGCCGCCCGGATCGTGCCCTTGCTGACGTTGTGGCAGGAGCAGATCACCGCCTCGTCCGGCAGTACCAGCGGGCCCTGCTGATCGTCCGCGCCGGGCAGCAGCAACTGCTCGGCCGGGCCTGGCAACTGCGCCTTGGCGACAGCGAGCGGGCGGAGCGTGGCATAGGAATCGGCGTCGCCGACCAGCACTCCGCCGAGCAGCCGGCCGTCCGGGCCGACCACCAGCTTCTTGTAGATTCCGGCCCGGCTGTTGGCGTACAGCACCTCCAGGGCGCCCTCGGTGGTGCCCAACGCGTCACCGAAGCTGGCCACGTCCACGCCCAGCAGCTTCAGCTTGGTGGAGGTGTCTGCTCCGGTGAATTCGGCGCCGGTACCGGTGAGTTCACGGGCCACCGTGTCGGCCATCGCGTAGCCGGGGGCGACCAGGCCGTAGACCCGGCCGTCGACGGCGAGGGCGCACTCGCCGATCGCCCAGATGTGTGGGTCCGAGGTGCGGCAGTGCTCGTCCACCGCGATACCGCCTCGCTCGCCGACCGGCAGGCCGCAGTCGCGGGCGAGCTGGTCGCGCGGGCGCACACCCGCCGAGAAGACCACCAGGTCGACGGCCAGGCCGGTGCCGTCGGAGAGCGCCATGCTCCGGGCCCGGCCGTGCTCGTCGGCGTCGATCCGCTGAGTGCCGGCGCCGGTGTGCACGTGAACGCCGAGATCCTCGATCTTGCGCCGCAGCACTGCTCCGCCGCCGTCGTCGACCTGGAGGGCCATGAGCCGGGGCGCGAACTCCACCACATGGGTCTCAAGACCCATGGCCCGCAGCGCTCCGGCTGCTTCCAGGCCGAGCAGGCCGCCGCCGACCACCGCGCCGACTGTGGCGTGCCGGGCGCTCGCGGTGACCGCCTCCAGATCCTCGATGGTCCGGTAGACGTGACAGCCTGCGGCGTCGTGGCCCGGCACCGGCGGCACGAACGGGTAGGAGCCGGTGGCCAGCACCAGGGCGTCGTAGCGCAGTTCGGCGCCGCTGCGACTGGTGACGGTGCGGGCCCGCCGGTCGATTGCGGTGGCCGGGTCGCCGAGACGCAGGTCGATGCCGTGCTGTTCGATGAACCCGGGCGGGCACAGCGTCAGTTCTTCTGCCGATGTGCCGGAGAACCAGGTGGTCAGGTGGACCCGGTCGTAGGCGGGCCTGGCCTCCTCGGCGAGCACAGTGACTCGCCAGCGGTGTGGCTGTCCGGCGGTCGGCTGTTCGAACAGGGCTTCCAGGAAGCGCTGTCCGACCATGCCGTGGCCGACCAGGACCAGGGACTTCTCGATCACGGGCGGGCTCCTCGGGTGGCGGTACAGACGGTCATGGGGTGGCGGTAGGGGGTCCCGACAAGGAGGTCGAGGGGTTCCGGCGGCAGCGGATCGTCGCGCTCGTAGGCCCGGGTCAGGGTGCCGACCGCGGCCAGGTCGCCCAGCAGGATGCCGCCGACGAGCCGGTCGCCGCGCAGCACGAGCTTCTTGTACGAGCCGCGGGTCGGGTCGACCAGGCGCAGTACGTCGGTGCCCGGGAGGTTCTCGCCGACTTCGCCGAAGGCCGCGTACTCCAGGGGCCCTGCGGTCAGCCGGGTCAGTGGGCGTGAGCCGGTGTACCGGACGTCGTGGTCGGTGCCGGCCAGTCGGGCCGCCAGCAGATCGGCCTGGTCCCAGGCCGGGCCGGTCAGTCCGTGGACGATCCCGCGGTGTTCGGCACAGTCGCCGATCGCGTACACCCCGGGGGCGGAGGCCGCCAGCCGGTCGTCCACCACCACTCCCGAGCGCACCGCGAGCCCGGCCGCACCGGCCAGCCCGGTGCGCGGGCGGACCCCGCAGGCGAGCACCACCAGGTCTGCCTCCAGCAGGTAGCCACTGGCCAGTTCGACCCCGGTCACGCGCGCTCCACCGTGCAAGGCGCGGGCCCGGTTGTCCGGGTAGGTCTCCACCCCCAGCGCGGCGAGGGAGCCGCGCAGCGCGTGCCCGGCCTGCTCGTCGAGGTGACGGTCGATCAGGTGTGGTGCCTGGTGGACGATTTCCACGGGAAGGCCGAGCGCGGCCAGTGCCCGGGCGGCGCTCACCCCGAGCACCCCGCCGCCGATCACCACGGCGCGCTCGGCACCGGCGGCGTCCTCGGCGAGCCGGGCGCAGTCGGCCAGTGAGCGGAACGCGTGCACTCCGGCCTTCAGCCCGTTTGGCGCGTGCAGTCCGCGCAGCGGCGGGAGTACGGGGTTGGCGCCGGTGGCCAGGACCAGCTCGTCGTAGTGGGCCGACTCACCGCCCGCCAGCCGCAGTTCGCGCAGCACCGGGTCGAGACCGACCACTTCGCAACCGCCGCGCATCAGAGTTCCGGCGCCGTAGGGCAGTGCGATGGCCTCCGGGTCGTAGCGCCCGGTCAGCACGTCGGCCAGCAGCACCCGGTTGTAGGGGCCTCGCGGCTCGGCACCGTACAGCACCACTTCCCCGTCCCCGCCCAGCGCCTGGTACTGCTGCGCGAACCGGGCGCCCGCCATGCCCGCGCCGACCACCGCGATCTGCCGGCTCATCGGACCCGCTCCACACGCACGGCGCACACCTTGAACTCGGGCATCCGGGAAGTCGGGTCGAGGGCCGGGTTGGTGAGCGTGTTGGCCCGTCCGGCGCCGGCCCAGTGGAAGGGCATGAAGACGGTGTCGGGCCGGATCGTGTCGGTGACCCGGGCGGGGGCCACCGCACGGCCGCGTCGGCTGGTGACCGCGAGCGGCTCGCCGTCGGCCGCGCCGAGCCGCGCGGCCAGCTGCGGGTGCAGTTCCACGAACGGCCCGGGCGCGGCCCGGTTCAGCTCGGGCACCCGACGGGTCTGGGCACCGCTCTGGTATTGCGAGAGCACCCGCCCGGTCGTCAGGTGGAGCGGGTACTCGTGGTCCGGCTCCTCGGCGGCCGGGCGGTGCGTGACCGGCGCAAAGCGGGCCCGGCCGTCCGGGGTGGCGAAGCGTTCCAGAAACAGCCGGGGCGTGCCGGGATGCCCGTCGCCCGGGCAGGGCCAGAAGACCCCGTCCTCGGCCCGGATCCGCCGGTAGCTGATCCCGGAGTAGTCGGCCGGACCACCGGCCGAAGCACGACGGAGCTCCTCGAACGCTTCCTCGGCGTGCTCCGGGAAACCCTTGGCCACGCCGAGCCGCGCGGCCAGTTCGCGCAGCACATACAGGTCCGTGCGTACGCCCTGCGGCAACGGGAGCGCTGCCTGGCGCAGGATCACCCGTCCCTCCAGGTTGGTCAGCGTGCCGGTCTCCTCCGCCCATTGCGCGGCGGGCAGCACCACGTCGGCGAGGTGCGCGGTCTCGGAGAGCACCAGATCGCTGACCGCCAGGAAGTCCAGGGCCCGCAGCCGTTCGGTGATGTGCCCGGCGTTCGGCGCGGAGACCACCGGGTTGGAGCCCATCAGCAGCAGCGCCCGCGCACCGCCCTCGGTCCCCAGGGTGTCGAGCAGTTCGTAGGCCGAGCGGCCCGCACCCGGCAGGTCGTCGGCCTCGACCTCCCAGACGTGGGCGATGTGCGCGCGGGCGGCCGGGTCCTCGATCGAGCGGTAGCCGGGCAGTTGGTCGGCCTTCTGACCGTGCTCGCGTCCGCCCTGCCCGTTGCCCTGGCCGGTCAGGCAGCCGTAGCCGGAGCCCGCCCGGCCGGCCTTGCCGAGCGCCAGGCAGAGGTTGATCCAGGCTCCGACGGTATCGGTCCCCTTGCTCTGCTGCTCGGGGCCGCGCGCGGTGAGCACGATGCCGGTGCCGGCGTCCGCGAAGAGCCTTAGGGATTCGCGCAGTTGGTGCACGGGGACGCCGGTCAGCCCCTCCACCCGCTCCGGCCAGTGCGCCATCGCCGCGGTGCGGGCCGCTTCGAATCCGGTCGTGCGCTCGGCGACGAACGCCTGGTCCACCCTGCCGTCGGCGATCGCCAGGTGCAGCAGGCCGAGCGCGAGCGCCAGGTCGGTGCCGGGGACCGGTTGCAGGTGCAGGTCGGCCTGTTCGGCGGTGCGGGTGCGACGTGGGTCGACCACGATCAGGGTGCCGCCGTTCGAACGGAGTTCGCGGAAGTAGCGCAGCGCGGGCGGCATGGTCTCGGCCGGGTTTCCGCCGACCAGGATCACGCAGCCGGCCTTCGCGATGTCCGCGATCGGGAAGGGCAGTCCGCGGTCCAGGCCGAAGGCGATCTTGTGCGCGGCGGCTGCCGAGGACATGCAGAACCGGCCGTTGTAGTCGATGTTCGGGGTGCGCAGCACCACCCGGGCGAACTTGCCGAGCAGGTAGGCCTTCTCGTTGGTCAGGCCGCCCCCGCCGAAGACCGCGACGGACTCCCGCCCGTGGCGGTGCCCGGCCGCCGCCAGACCGGCGGCCACCCGGTCGAGCGCCTCGGTCCAGGACGCCTCGCGCAGCTCGCCGCCCCGCTTGTCGCGGATCAGCGGCGCGGTCAGCCGGACACCTGCGCCGAGCACCGCGGTGGCCGACTGGCCCTTCCCGCAGAGTGCACCGCGGTTGACCGGAAAGTCGGGGCGCGCCAGCACTTGCGCCTCGCCGCCGTCGTGCGGCGCCCGCAGGCGCATTCCGCACTGCAGCGAGCAGTACGGGCAGTGGGTGTCGGTCGTCGTCATGTCACCGAGCGTCGGTCCGCGCCGTTACGCGGCCGGGTCGCACTTGTTGCGCCCGGGGTACGGCTGCTTCACCGTCCGCCGGGCCCAAGGTGACACGGCGGAAATCTTGCGTAACGTCAAGGCGGCCTCCGCTTACCTCTGCGTGATGGGCTCGCAACCGGGGCGAAACAGCACTGGCCGAGCCTGCACGACATGGACAGCACGCAGCCTTCGGGCCCTCTGGTCGGCTTCACTGTCGGAGTCACCGCCTCGCGCCGCCGCGAGGAGCTCGTCGCGCTGCTGCGCCGGCGCGGCGCCAAGGTGGTCGAGGCGCCGGCCCTGCGGATCCTCCCGCTGGAGGACGACGCGGCTCTGCGCCGGGCCACCGCGCGCTGCCTGACGGGGCCGCTCGACTATGTGGTGGCGACCACCGGGGTCGGCTGGCGCGGCTGGCTGAGCGCGGCCGACGGCTGGGGATACGGCGAACGGCTGGCCGAGGTGTGCCGGGAGGCAGTGGTGCTCACCCGCGGCCCGAAGGCGACCGGCGCGGTGCGCGCCGGAGGCCTGAGCGAGACCTTCTCCCCCGTCACCGAGGCCACCGACGAACTGTTGGCCTGGCTGCTCGCGCGCGATCTGCCCGGCAGACGGATCGCCGTGCAGGAGCACGGGGTGCCGCTGGACGCATTCACGGCCGCGCTGAGTGAGCGCGGAGCCGAGGTGATCCCGATTCCGGTCTACCGCTGGGGCCCGCCCGACGATCCGTCGCCGCTGCGCCGGCTGGTCGAGCAGACGGTCCGCCGCGAACTGCACGCGCTCACCTTCACCAGCGCACCCGCGATCACCGCATTCCTCGCCACCGCGGACGAACTCGGTCTACGCGAAGAGGTGTTGGCCGGTCTTCGGGGGGATGTGCTGTCGGTCTGCGTCGGTCCGATCTGTGCCCGGCCGCTGGAGGAGGCCGGAGTTGCCGTGCTCTGCCCCGAGCGGGGTCGGCTCGGGGCCATGGTGCGTACCATCGAGGCTGCCCTGCCCGGCCGTGGCAGGCGCGAAATCCGCTCCGGCGCAAGCTCTTTGGTGCTTCAGGGGAACGCCGTACTGATCGACGGCGGGCCGGCCGTGCAACTGCCTCCGCTGCTCGCGGCGGTGTTGCGGGCGCTGGCCGAGCAGCCGGGGCGGGTGCTCAGCCGGGCCGAACTGCTGCGCCGTGTCTGGGTCACCGGCCAGGCCGACCAGCACGCCGTGGAGGCGGCCGTCGCCAGGTTGCGCGCGGCGCTGGGCGGGCACGCCCGGCTGGTCCGTACGGTGCCCAAGCGCGGCTACAGCCTGGCGGCAGCGATATGACGGACGCGCCCACGCCTCCCACCCTGCTGGCCGTCGCACACGGCACGCGCGACCGGGCAGGCATCGCCACTTATCACGCACTGCTCGACGAGATCCGCGCCCAGCGGCCCGGACTGACGGTCCGCCTCGCCTTCCTCGACCTCGCCCCGCCCACGCCGGCCCAGGTGCTGGCCGACTTGCAGGGCCCGGTGGTGCTGGTACCGCTGCTGCTGAACACCGGCTACCACATCCGGGTCGACCTCCCCGCCGTACGAGCCACCGCCCCGCACCTGGATGTTCGGACTGCCGCGGCACTCGGTCCCGATCCGCTGCTCGCCGCCGCTCTCGGTGACAAGCTCACCGAGGCGGGCTGGTCCCCGACACGATCCGGCTCGGATGCCGTCGTGCTCACGGCCGCCGGGTCCACCGATCCGGTTGCCGGCGCGGACACTGTGCTGATGGCCGACCTGCTCCGACAGCGGCTCGGGCACCCGGTCGTCCCCGCCTACCTCTGCGCGAGTACGCCGACCCCGGCCGACGCGGTGGGGGCCCTGCGCGCCGCGGGCCACCGCCGGGTGGCGGTGGCCCGCTATCTGATGGCTCCCGGCCACTTCGCCCTCCGTGCGCAGAGAGCCGGTGGCTGCCTCGTCTCCGCCCCGCTCGGCGCGCACCCCGATGTGGCGCGGCTGGTGCTGAAACGCTTCGACGAAGCGTCCGGGCCTTCGCACTGATCCTCCGCAAACCTCTGCAGGCCGCGAAGCCGCTCACTCCGGAACGGTTCGTACGCGCGACCGCCGCGTGGATCGAGGGCGCCACCGACCGGACCGCCGCATGGGACACGAGCGCCGTTCTCAGTGCGGTGGCCGACGCCGTCGGCCAGGATCTGCTGCGTCGCGTCCCGCCGCAACTGCCCCCGGCTACGGCCTGCTCCTCTGCCGCCCCGTGTCCGACTGAGAGTCGGCGGTGACGGTGCACCCCATCCGCGTCCTGGCCGATGCAGTCGGCCTCGCTGTGGCACTGTGGACGATGCTGCAGGCCATCGGAGGCTGACGTGACCGTGCTCGTCTGGATCAATGAAGGCACCTGGCGGGCCGCGGTGGACGCCGCCCGCTCCCACGCCCGGGCCGGGGACGAGATCACCTTGCTGCACGTCACCGGCGACGACGTCGCCGAAGCAGCCCACGGCGCATTCGTCGGTCTGCTGGGCCGCGGCCACCGCGAGCGAGACCCCGGCGACCAAGTGGCGGCCCTGTCCGCGAGCGCAGCCGCCGAGCTCATGGATGCGGCCGCCGACCGCCTGGGTCGGCCTGCGGCGCGCCTACAGGCCCACGGCCGCGTCGAAAGGGAGGTCGTCCGCGCTGCGGAGGGCGCCGGCCTGCTCATCTGCGCCCGCGACGGCGACCGGCACCGTCTGGGGCCCCGCAGCCTGGGCCCTGCGACGCGCTTCGTCGTCGACCACGCTCCTTGCCCGGTCCTGTTGGTCTGGCCGGAACGGCCGCCCGGCATCGACTCACTGCCAGGGTGATTCTCCCGCCGGAGTGCGGGCTCCGGTCACGGTCGGCAGTGTGGGATCGGGAGCGCACACAGGGGCGCTGAGGTGCGGTGCGGCCCGGTCGGGTACAGGGTGAAGGCATGAGCCCGACCGCGCCGCTCGTGAGACACAGGTCTCGAGGACCCGGGGGCGATCGTCGACAACCCGATGGGGGTCGAATGGCGGGGAGCCGAAGCCCACCCGTTCGAGCTGAAAGCCCGACAGGCCCCAGGAAAGCGGGGCCCGCTCCGGCGTGTCCGGGGACAACGAAACCGAGGAAGTGATCGTCATGGGACACGGTGGCAACGTGATCGCGGAACTGACGGCCGATCATCGTGAAGCGGAAGAGCTGTTCCAGCAGATCGAGGCGCAGCCCGTCGACCATCCGCAGCGGCGGGACCTGGCTGACCGGCTGACCGCGGAACTGGTGCAGCACTCAGTGGCCGAGGAAATGCACCTGTACCCAGCCGTGCGCAAGCACGTCCGCAACGGTGCGGAGCTGGCGGACAAGGAGCTCGCCGAACACACCAGGATCGAGCGCATGCTCAAGGACCTCGAAGACCTGAACGCCGACGATCCGCAGTTCAACGACATCGTCGCGAAGCTGAAGCTCGAGTTCGCCGCCCACCTTCGCGAGGAGGAGAACGACCTCTTCCCGAAACTCGCAGCCACCTGCTCGCCCCAGAAGCTGGACGAGCTGGGGCAACTGGTCCGCCGGGCCAAGGAGACCGCACCCACCCGCCCGCACCCCGCCCTCCCCCACACCCCGCCCGCCAACAAGTTGATCGCGCCCGGCGCAGGGCTCGTGGACCGCGTACGGGACCTGCTGAGCGGCCGCAAGACCACGGGCTGAACCGTCCCGGTGGTGCGGCGCTTCGAAGCGGTCGTCATGCCCCTGCTCCAACGCCTGCCGGGACCCGCCCGCCTGGTCAACGCGCGCGGCCGGGTCGCCGCCTCCACCGACCCCCACCACCTGGTCGGATCACTCACCAAGGACCCGGACTTCGCGGCAGTACCGGCCGGACCGGCAGGCGGCACCGAACACGGCGGGCTGCGACTGCGGCCCTGCGACGGTGTCCCCCTCATCCTGGTGACGGCGGAAACCCCGGCAAAACGCCCCTGAACCCCGTTCTGTCACAGGCCACGGAGGCGGGGGAGACGATTCGCCACCGCGTCCCATGACAGCGGCTCCGGCTGCCCCGCGAGCTTCATCGCCTGCGCCGCCGAGGCCGCGTCCACCCGCTGTAGCGGAAGGCGTCCGCGGGGAAGCAGCGCAGTTCCGGGTGGGCCGGGTCGAACTGCGGCCTCCTGGACGGCAGGACAGAGACAGAGCCGCGAAGACCCTGCGCACGGGGTCGTCGGTGTACTCCGTGATCGTTCCGGACACCTGACCGTTCCGGACACCTGGAGGACGACGACGCCCACGTCGAGCGGGAGGGGCGTTGCGGGTCGGAGCCGCAACCCCACCTCGTTCCCGGAGACGGGAGCCAACGGTCCGTGACTGCCTGGGCCGGCGGGAGGCCGCCCCGGCCACCGCTGCTCAGGATCCAGGTGCCGCAGTCCGTGACCCGTGGCGACGTTCCCTCAATACTGGGACCGGGCCAACAAATCCCAGCACCATCGACCAGCCATGGTTTGATCTGACGATCCTTCAGAAGAGCCACCACCAGTCAGCATCATCCCCGCCGGGCCCCGCTCCGGGCCGCTGAGAACCGTCGGGATCAGCAACCTGCCACAACGAATCCGACCTGCGAAAACCCAAGTCGGAGGGTCAGCCGCCGGTCTTACCAGGAGGTACACATGAGGATGCTCATCAACGTCCCGCAGTTTGGCGCGGCCGCAGGTCAGGCCCATGCTCGGAGGCCGTTGGTCAGCAAACTCCCAGCATGAGTCAGGAGACGTGTACTTGGCACGGCCGCGGTCCTCAACCGCTTCGAGCTCCTGGTCGATGGCATCGAGGTCGTTCACGGCTACGAGGACGAGCCCGACCAGGCCGCGTTCGTCGAACGGGCCCGCGCGGTGGACCTGTACGACGACGAGCAGGCCCTGGCGTGGAAGGCGATCGACGCCGGACGCGTACCGGCCGGCAGCGTCGGGCTCGGCATCGGCATCGAGCGGCTGTGCATGGCCGCCACCGGCATCAAGGACATCACCGTCTTCCAGCAGTCGCCCCAGTTCTGATCGCCATCACCGTCCGGAAAGGAGCCGCGATGTCCTTGTCGCTGCGCCCGCTCGACGACAGCGGCTTCGGCGCCGTCGTCGACTGCAACCTCGCGACCGACGCCGAAGACCTCGCGCCCCAACTGGCGCGAGCCCTGCACGAGCTCCGGCTCCTGGTCGTGCCCCGGCAGCACCTGACCCACGCCGATCTCCTGACGGTCGCCTCCTGCTTCGGAACGGTGGACACGAGCGTTGACCGCCGATACGCCGTCGGCGGCTTTCTCGGCCTGACCGTCATCAGCAACATCGTCGAAGGCGGTGAGCACGTCGGCATCTACGACGGGGACGACGAGGAAGAGTGGCACGCCGACAACAGTTTCAAGCCGGAACTGACCGCCGCGACGATGCTGTATTCGGTCATCACCCCCGAGCTGGGTGGTGAGACACGCTTCGCCGACGCGACCCGCGCCTACGCCGACCTCCGCCCGGCGGTACGGCAGCGGATGGAGGGGATGCGCGCGGTGCACTCCATCCAGCAGCTCGGCGCGTTGCAGAGCCAGGCCAGCGGCGGGCAGTCGTCGGTCGCGGCCGGGAGCCTCGCCGGCCATGCGGAGGTCGAGCACCCGCTCGTCCTGACCCATCCGGTCACCGGAGCCCGCTCGTTGCTGCTCGGCTCCATGGTGATCCGGTGCGTCACCGGGCTCTCCGAGGAGGCCATCCGCGCCCTGATCGACGAGCTGCTGGAGCACACGACCAGCGCGCCGTACGTCTACAGCCACCGCTGGAGTCAGGGAGATCTCGTCGTGTGGGACAACCTAGCCACCCTCCACACTGCCTCCCCGTGCGACAGCTCCCGCCACTCCCGCCTGCTGTACCGCGCTGCTGTTCGACAGCCCGCAGCTTCTACTGGCTCCGCCGGATGACCGGCGGCAAGAACACGCGGTCTACGTCTGTCGCCAGCCCTAGGGTTTGCCCATGACCGTGAAGGTGCCCCAGAAGGAATCCGCCCTCAACCTCGAGCGCATCACCCAGATCGGAGGCCAAGTACACGGAGTGTGCCCGGAGTTCGACGCTGGCTCCTTTGTGCGGGACGTGATGGCCGACCTGCCCAGGCTGGAGCTGAAAGATCGCATTACTCGCACCAGCGAGGCCCTCCACACCCATCTTCCGGTCACTGGCGTCGAAGCCCTCGACGTACTGCTGTGCTCGCTGCCGCCGACTCCCGAAGCCGCCGGCGTGACGAACGATTTCGGGTGGCATACCTACTCACCCCACTCCGACTTCGTCGCCCGCTACCTGCGCACCGGCGAGTACCTGGACCAGGCCCTCGACGCCCTCGCGCGCTTCACTCGGTACTTCTCGGCAGAGGTCGCCGTGCGGGACTTCCTCAACGACTTTCCCGACGAGACGATGAAGGCCGTCGACGCGTGGTCTCGCGACGAGGACCACCGGACCCGGCGGCTCGCGAGTGAAGCCACCCGCCCCCTCCTGCCCTGCGCGCCCCGAATCTCCCTGCCCGCCGATGTAGCGCTGCCTGTTCTCGAACGGCTCTACGCCGACTCCAGCACCTACGTCCGGACCTCTGTCGCCAACCACCTCCACGACCTCGCCGACACGCAGCCCGACGTCGTCCTGGCCACCCTCCAACGGTGGAAGGACACCCAGAGCGCCACCGACAAGCACTTCGCGTTCATCGCCCGGACGGCCCTGCGGAGCAAACTCAAAAAGGGCTGGCCGGATGCCTACGCCTTCCTCGGCTACCCGCATGACGCACCGGTCGAGCTGACACCTCTCGTCCTGGAGCGCACCGAGTTTGTCGACGGCGACGTGCTCAGCTTCTCCGCCGCTCTCACCGCCACCGTGGCGGTCCCGGTGCATGTGATGTTCGTGATTTCCTCCACGACGCGCACCGGCAAGCCGCGCGAGAAGGTCTATTTCCTCAACCGCAACACCGTGGAGCCCGGCCGGCCGCTTCCTCTGGCCAAGCCGCACAAGCTGCGTTCGACGGCCACCACGAAGATCACTCCCGGCCCGTACACCCTTGCGATCCAGGTCAACGGCCGCCGCTTTCCAGCCGTTCCGTTCACGGTTGTCGCAGCATGATCCGCAACCGGCCTCCTACCTGATCTGACTGCCCCCCCCCACAGGGCCGTGCCTCATCCTCGCCACGGCCCGGTCAGCCATGCCCCACACCGGGACCCCAGCCCGTGCGGCAATCCCCCGAAGGAGTGACCCGACCGCGTCGAACAGATTTCAATGCCCGCCGCCGCATCCTGCCCGCCCCAACGGCCCGATCAGAACGTGTGTTCACGAAATGAGCCGTGACGAAGCCCGATCCGACGCGTTCTTAGAGCACTAGTGCCACTTCACCGCCCAGATGGAGGAACGTCATGAATCCCGCTCCCACTCCCGTGCATCAGCCCTCTGGAATCGAACGAAGGCCTGCCCTCGTCACGGTGCGCCGTGTTGACGACACCCGCTGCTCAGCACGTCTGGATACGGGGTGGGCGGCATGAGTGAGTCGACCGATGAAACCGCCGAGACTGTCCCGGAGCCGCGCCCCACCCCCTTTCCGCCCGCCCCGCCGGCTGAGTCACCGGAAGCTGCGCCGGCCGCCGGTGCGGAGCAGACCACCCCCGCCCCGGAGATGCGGTACGTGGACCTGACCGGCAGCCGTGAAGCGGCCGGCCGCTCCATCCGGATGCGTGACATGGCCCGGCGCCTGCCCCAGCTGGTCCGGCGGTCGCTGGCACTCGCCTGGCGCGTCGACCGACGGGCCACCACCGGCCTCCTGCTGTGCCAGACGGTCGCCGGCGTGATGCAAGCCCTGGGCCTAATCGCGATCAGCGGCACCCTCACCGCACTGCTGACCAGCGGAGACGTCTACCACCGGCTCCTGCAGGCATGGCCATCCGTAGCCCTGCTGGCCACCGCAACCGGGATGCGGGCACTGCTGGGGATCACCGTCAGCTGGCTCTCCTCCCGGCTGAGCCCCCTCATGTCGCGCGAGGCCGAGCAGATGCTGCTCACCGGCTGCGCCGAGGTGGAGCTCTCCGCCTACGACGACCCCGACTTCAACCGTGACCGCGAGGCCGCCGACCGCGGAGCGCAGGTCACCGGGGACCTCATCGACGAGGGCCAGGACCTGATCGCCTCGGCTGCCTCCTTCCTCGCCGGAGCCATCGTCCTTGCCGGTGTGAGCTGGGTGCTCCTTCCGCTCCTGGTCGCGGCCAGCCTGCCGCAGGCTCTCGCCCAGGTCAGCGCTGCCCGGGTCCGCTACCTGGCGAACCTCCGCAGCAACGGCGACAACCGCATGCTGTCGGTGCTGCGTTGGCACATCTTCACCCGCGAGGCAGCCGATCAGATCCGCGCCGGCACCATGGCCGATTTCCTGTCCGGCCGGTACCGGCAGACGGTCTCCCGGATCAACCGCGAGGACCGGACCGCGGCCGACAGGGGCGCCCGCATGTCGCTGGTCGGCGCGCTGTGCGGCGGCCTCGGATCGGCTGTCGTGTGGGCGGCGGTGGTGTGGCTGCTGGCCACCGGCCGCATCAGCGTCGGGCACGCCGGCACGGCCGTCTTCGCTCTGCAGACGGTGGGCCAGTCGGTGCGCGGGCTGGTCGCCGTCGGGGCCCGTGCCGTGCGTACGGGCCTCTACATGGACGACTGGACAAGATTCCTCGACTTGGCCGGCGGGTACACGATGCGCCGCGGCGAGCACCGGCCGACGCCACCGGACGAGATCAAGATCAAGTCGGTCTCGCACCGCTACGCCGGGAAGGACCAGGACGCGCTGTCCGACGTCTCGCTCACTCTGCGCCGGGGCGAGGTCACCGCACTGGTCGGCTTCAACGGCTCAGGAAAGTCAACGCTGTCGAAGCTGGTCAGCGGCCTGTACTTGCCCACGGGCGGACAGGTGCTGTGGGACGGCGTCCCCACCGACGATGCCGACCCGCAGGCGCTGTGGCAGCAGGTGGCCCTGGTACCGCAGGACTACGCGCACTGGCCGCTCACTGTGCGCGAGAACGTCACCCAGGGGCAGCCCACGGCCCGCGGTGACGCGGCGGTGCGTGAAGCGTGCGAGGCCGCCGACGCCGACGAGGTCGTCGGCAAGCTCGGCGCCGGCCTGGACACCCTCCTGGCCCGCGAGTGGCTGAACGGGGAGGAACTGAGCGGCGGCCAGTGGCAGCGCATCGCGCTCGCCAGGGCGTTCTTCCGCGAGTCCGGGCTCTTGGTCCTCGATGAGCCGACCGCCAACCTCGATCCTCGCGCTGAATACAGAATCTTCCAGCGGCTGCGGGACCTGGCCCAGGACCGGGTGGTGTTGCTGGTGACACACCGCATCACCAACGTCGCCGTCGCCGACCGGATCGTGGTCCTCGACGAGGGCAGAGTCGTGCAAGAGGGCACCTACAAGGACCTCGCCGAACAAGAGGGCGGCCTGTTCCAGCAGTTGCTGTCCTACCAGGTCACCTCCGAGCCGGACGACGAAAGGCAGGGGACCCGCGCATGAGGGGCCCCGATACCACTTCAGAAGCTCCGCCCGTGCCCTCGGCCACCACGTACTCCGCCGACCCATCCACCAGTCCCTCCGTGCTCCCCCGAGGTGTTGACGTGCCGGTCACTCGCTCCCACATCCACGCGACCGCCGAAAGCTATCTGACTCGGCATCCGCATGAGCGAGAGGCCCTGGCCGGACTGTTGGCCATCCTGGACGGCCCTGACGACCCGTCCAACCGCGCAACTCTCCCCGGCCACGTCACCTGCAGCGCGGTCGTCATCGACCGCAACCGTCACGTACTGCACATCGGCCACAAGGTCTCGGGGCTGCTGCTCACGCCCGGCGGCCACGTCGAGGCGGACCGGAGCCTCCTGGCCGCGGCCCTGCGGGAAGTGTCCGAGGAAACGGGCATCCGGCCCGGGGACCTGTGTCTGACCCCGCAGTTCCTGGGCGCGCCGGTCGACATCGACGTTCACGGTATCGACGCCAATCCGGCCAAGGGCGAGCCGAGCCATCAGCACTTCGATTTCCGCTTCGCCTTCTACGTCAGCGCCGAGCAGCTTCCGCCGCTCCGGCTGCAGGACGAAGAGGTCTCGGGTGCCCAGTGGCTTGCGTTCGCCGACGTCAGGTCACCGACGCTGCGGGCCAAGCTGCTGGACGCCGAGGCTTCTGGGCTCGACGGGCGGCCGGAACCCGTCAACGCGTCGGCTCTGGTCCACGACAGCTACGGGCGCTACCTGCTTCATCTGAGGGATCTGCGTGAGGGCATCTGGGCGCCCGGGGTCTTCGCCCTCCTGGGAGGCGGGCGCGAGAGGGGTGACCGGTGCCTGGAGGGGACCTTGCGGCGGGAGCTCGCCGAGGAGGCCCCCGGCCTTGAACCTGTGGGCCTGACGCCCTACGCGGTGGAGGAGGCGACGAGCGTCGAAGGCCTCGCGGTGCCGATCAAGGTCTACACGGCCCGCTGGAGCGGGCACCCCGACGCGGCGGACCTGCAAGAGGGCGTCCTCCTGCAATGGTTCACCCCCGACATGCTGGACCGGCTGCCCCTGAGCCCCGGCCTCGGCGACCTGATCCGCCGGCACGCGGCCGAGCATCCCCCGGCCGGCAGTCCGCCGGACCGCATCCGCCCTCTGCACGAAGAGGCACCGGAAGGGACCGAGCTCCACATCGTCGGCGTCCACCTTCACCTCCAGGACGAACAGGGCCGGATCCTCCTCGGACTGCGCCACCCCGACTCAGCCTTCGCGCCGGACGAATGGCACTTTTTGGCAGGTCATTGCGAGAGGGAAGCCGCCATCAGCTGCCTGGTGCGCGAAGCTCAGGAGGAGGCCGGGCTGATCGTCGATCCCGGTGATGTCGAGCTCGTGCATGTGGTCCACCACGTCGACTCGCCGAAGGCCCGGGCACGGATCGCGCTCGTCTTCAAGGCCCGGACATGGTCCGGCGCCCCGCAACTCCTGGAGCCCGACCGGTGCGTGGCGTGGCGGTGGTTCAGCCCGCAGGATCTTCCGGCAAAGGTCGTGCCGTACACCCGCCAGGCAATCGACGGCATCAGCGCGGGCCGCCCCTACACCCAGACGGGCTGGTGAGCACCCGTGACGCTCCCACCGACCACCAGCGCTTCCTGGCCTGAACACTTTCTCGCTCACCGCGCCGGCCACGACTGCCCGATGTGCGGCAACGATTGGACGGCCGACGACATCGGGTGGGGATTGCTGCTGCACCGCGGCGAGGTGTCCCAGTCCTACCTCTGGCGCTCCGGCCAAGTCCGGGGCTACTCCATCACCATCGTGACTGCGCACCACGTCGCCGAGCCCACCGAACTCTCGGACGACGAAGCCGCCGCCTTCTGGCGCGACACCCTCGCCCTGGGCCGAGCCCTTGAGACCCACTACCAGCCGCTGAAGATGAACTACCTCCTTCTCGGCAACGCCATTCCCCATGCGCACCAGCACGTCGTTCCGCGACGCGAGGCGGGTTCGGACCCGGCGCCGGGCGGCCCCTTGCCCTTCGACGTGCTCGACTTCGGGCGCCAGGACGAAGACCAACTGCAAGCGGACGCCCGAGCGCTGCGCCGGCTGCTGAACGGCCCCGGCAAGCCGGAGGCGGGGCGATGAACGCTCAGTCCGACGTCATGGTCGTGGCGGGAGTCCTGGCGCTGCACTACCGCATCTTCCCGACAGACGTCTACGAAGGGCCGACAGGGACCGCCACGTGCAACTACGTGGCCAGGGTCGGCGACGGTCGCCGGTGGTTCGTGAAGGGCTACCCGGAGAGCGCCGAACTGGGCGCCGAACGGCGCGCCCTCGAACTGGCCGAATTCGCCGCGCTCGGCGGGGTCCCGGTGCCGGCGATGCGCCGCACCGTGGACGGCGACCTCATCGCCACGGACGGCGAGTTGGCGGTGTCCGTCGCCGCGTTCGCCGAGGGCGCCGAGACAGCGGAAGGTGGTCTGTACGGCGAGCGGTGGGCCGCCGTCGGCGCGACCGTGGGCCGAATGCACCGCATGCTCGCGCGGCATCCGGACGGGCCGCCGCGCCGCACCCCGTCCCACGAGATCTGCGACGTCGAGCGAGGCCGACAGCGCCTGGAACGGCTTCTCGCCCGCTATGCGAAGCAGCCCCCGAGCTCCCCTTTCGGAGCGTGGGCGAGGGACACCGCCCGGGCGCGGCTGGACGAACTCCCCGCCAAGGCATCCATGCTCAAAGCACTCCCCACAAACCTCGCCGCGCAGATCGTCCACGGCGACCTGTCCTCCCTCAACGTGATGCTGAGAGGCGAAAAGGTCGTCGCGGTCATCGACTTCCGGCCGCCGGCGCACCGCAGCCCGATGTGGGAGCTGGGGCGCATCGTGCTCGATCCGCGTACGGTCCTGAACGCCCCGGACTGGCCCACGGGCCTGGCCACGGCCGTCGCCGCCTACCGGGAGGCCAACCCGGCCATGCCGGTCAAGGACCTCCTGACGGTGCCGCGGGTGGCGGCCGGCTACCTGGCCTGCTCGGTGTATTCGCTCTCCGAACCGCTCGACGACCCGCCTGCGGTCACCCCTCAGTCGGAGGCGTACGGGCGGGCCCGCCACGAGGCCCTGGGTGTGCTGTGTGCTCGCCTGGACGAGGCGGAGGAGGTGCTCCGTGACCTCCTGCGCTGATTCCCCCGCACAGCCCGAGACTTCGCTGTGGCGGCACCGCAACTTCCGGACGTTCCTGATCGGGCAGAGCGCCAGCGTGACCGGCAGTTCGATCAGCTCGATGGTGATCCCGGTGATCGCGGTCCTGGAGCTGCATGCCACCACCTCTCAGGTGGCCTGGCTGTCGTTCCTGGGGCTGCTGCCACCCGCGTTGCTCGCCCTGCATGCCGGGGCGCTCGCCGACCGCCACTCCAAGCAACGCCAGATGATCACCGGGGATCTGGTCAGTGCGGCCGCGCTGGCCACGGTGCCGGTGGCGGCTGCCCTCGACGCACTGACTCTGTCCCAGCTCATGGCCGTCGCCGTAGTGCAGGGCGCTGCGGGCGTGGTGCATGACGCGGCGGCCATCAGTATTCTGCCCAGCCTGGTCGACCGGTCCCTGATCCAGCGGAGCAACAGCCGGGTTGGCGCGCTGTTTGCTCTCTCCGCGACCGGCGGCAGCAACCTCGGCGCCGCGCTGACCGCCTTGGTCGGACCGGCCCGGGCCCTGCTCGGTGACGTCTTCTCCTACCTGATCAGTGCCTGGTGCACCGCCCGTATCCATACGCCCAAGACCGACCGGGCACGGACGGAGGAACGCCGGTTGTGGGCGGAGATCGGCGACGGCCTGCGGTACGTACGTGGCGACGACCGGCTGCGCACACTGACGCTGGTCAACGCGACGACGTCCTTCGCCCTTGCGCTGCTCAATACGTTGTGGGCGCTGTACCTGCTGCGGACCCTCGCGATGAGCACCACGGCCTTCGGCGTCGTGCTGGGGCCCGGCGCCCTGGGCGCGGCCGCCGGGGCGCTCCTCGCCCCCGGTCCTTGCGCGACGGTTCGGGGCCGGGCCGATGATGCTTGCCGCGCTCGCGATCACGCCGGTGACCCAGATTCCGCTGCTGCTCGCCTCTTCCGGTCTTGGCTGGGAGATCGTGATCGGTGTTGCACTGATCGTGCAGTTGGCGTGTGCCGGTGCGGCGGGCACCACCCAGCGGTCGATCCGTCAGATCATCACCGCGCCCCGCATGCAGGCACGGATGCAGGCGGTGAGCACCTGGCTGACCGCGGGTGCCCGTCCGGTCGGCGCGCTGCTCGCCGGCGCGCTGGGGACGTGGGCCGGCGTCCGGGCTGCCCTGGTTGTCGGTGCTTGTTTGCTCATCGTGCCGCTCCTGGTCCTGGCCCTCTCTCCGCTGCGCGGCCTGCGGCAGATGCCCGACGCTCCGCCCGAACTGGAAGAACCCGCGCCTGCAGAAGAACCCCCGCGAGCTGGCCCTCCGCCACAGGTACGTGCCCTGGAGCGGCACCCGCCGCAGACATTCACCGTGAGAGCTCGTCGGACGGAGGCGCGACATGACCGAGCTGAACACCGGGGACACAACGCGAAGGCCCGTTGCCCCCGTCTCCCCCGTTCCAGCGAAGCCCACCACCACAGCGCCGTCCCACACCAGGACCGCAGAGGTCACCCGGTCCGGGGGCGGGGCCGGCGCCCGGGGTGATCGCGGTGCTGCCGCGGTCCGGGAAGCGATGGTCGCCCGCCTGGAGGAGGCCGGCGATCTAGCTGCCGGCTCGGTACGCGAGGCCCTGCTTGCCCTGCCGCGCGAGGTCCTGATGCCGCAGGCGTACGTGCGGCGCAGCGCGCCGGATGAGAAGCCGCCGCGGTGGGACCTGCTGGACTGGGCCCGGCTGGATGACCGGGAGGAGTTGCTGCGCGTCCTGCACAGCGGCGACAGCGTGTCGGTCCAGCACGCGGGTGAGCCGCTACTCGGCCGGGGCCCCGGCCCTCGGCGCGGGGGTTCCATGACTGCGATGTCGAGCACGATAGGCATGACCGCGGGCTTGTTGGACTTGCTGGAACTGCGACGGGGTCAGCGAGTTCTGGATGTCGGGACCGGCGCGGCGGTCACCGCTGGCGTGATGTGTTTCGTCTGCGGGGACGGCGGGGTCGTCACGCTCGACGTCGACCGCCATGTCGGCGCGGCCGCGCGAGCACGCCTGGCCGAGCTCGGGTATCGGCCCGCCGTGGTGACCGGGGACGGGATGGCCGGCTGGCCGGACGGGGCGCCATTCGACAGGATCTTCGTGTCCTTCGCCGTGCCCCGCATCCCGCCGGCCCTGGTGGCTCAGCTCGCGCCGGGCGGTCGCGCCCTGATGACGGTGGGCACCTCTTCGCCGTCCTGGCCGGGTCTCGCCGTGATCACCAAGACCGCCACGGGAGAAGCGGTTGCGGAGCTCCGCGCGGTGGAGTTCGGGCATCGCGGCGGTGTGGGCTTCGACCGGCTCTTCCTGTCCGCCGACTTCCGCCAACGGGTCGTCACCCACGGAGGTCGCTGGACCCAGCGCAGCCGCCTCGTGCCCCCGGCAGACACCGAGCGCGGCATGTGGCTGGCCCTGGACCACCTCCACCCTGGTCTCGTCCGCCACTTCGGCGCGGACGAACTGACGATCGGCGCACCGGGGTGCGGCTCCTGGATGCGGGCACGCCCGGTCGGGCACCGCCGCTGGGAAGTCACCGTCGACGGGCCGCGCGACATCTGGGCGGAGATCCACGACGTCGCAGACCGATGGCGTGCGGCCGGCTCCCCTCATACCTACCGCCTGCAGATCGACGCCGACGGCGCCCAGCGGGCGACGACCAGCTGCACCACCCTCACCTGGCCTCTTCCCGACCTCCCTCGCACCTCTGGAGACGCACAGTGACCACCTGTCCCGGCAGACCAGCCGCCGACTCCACCGCCTCCGAGGAGGCGCTCTTCGGCACGACGGCTGCCGAGTACGCCCGCTACCGGCCGGGAGTGCCGGACGCTGCCGTTCGCCTGCTTGCCGCGACCCTGCACGGCGTGCCGGCCTCGGTGCTGCTGGACCTGGGGACCGGGACCGCTCAGGTACCTTGCGCACTGCTGTCCGTCGTGCCGCGGCTGGCGCACGTCGATCTGGTGGACGTCAATCAGGGGATGCTCACCCAGGCGATGGCGGAGCTGAAAGCCGCCCTCGGAGCGTGCACGGTATCCGCGTACGCCGGTGAGGCCCACACCTTCACCCCGCAAGTGCCCGGCCGGGGCCCTGATCTGATCACCTGCTGCCGGGCGTTCCACTGGATGGACCGCGCCGCCGTCCTGAAGATCGCGGACCGGGTGGCCGCGCCGCACGCCACCGTGGCGATCATGGGTGACGAAAGCCTCTGGACCCACGACGCCGAGTGGACCAGCGCGTTGCGCAAGCTGATCCAGACCTACCTCGGGCCGGGGCGTCGTGCCGGCACACGCGGAACCTACACCACGCCCGGCCGCTCCTACGAAGACGACCTGGCCGCCTCGCCGTTCAGCGAGTTGCGCGAGCACCGTTTCCCCGTGGCCCGCGCGTGGACACCCGAGACGGTCGTCGGCTACCTCCGCAGCACCTCCTTCGCACAGCCCAATCTCTTCGCGGACCGACACGAGGCGTTCGAGGCCGAAGCCCGCCAACTGCTCGACGTGCACGCCAAGGACGGGGTGCTACGGGAAGAATCGGTGTTCACCGTGCTGCTGGCCCGCCGACCCGGGAGCTCATCGTGAGCGGGCAGCAGCGCCACCGGGAGCCAATCGACGTCCACCTGATCCTGCGCCGCGACGGAGAGGCGGGCGCGGAGGTCCTGCTGTCCCGCCGGGCCGGTGACGTCTACGCCTCGGGCCTGTGGCATCTGGTCTCCGGACACCTCGACGGACCGCATGAGGACGTCGTCGACGCGCTGATCCGCGAGGCGGCGGAAGAGGCCGGCGTGAGCATCGACGCGGCGGAGGTCCGCTTCGCGGTCGCCGTGCACCACCGCAGCCCTGGCGGCAAGGCCAGGACCGGAATGTTCTTCGAGGCGCGCACCTGGCAGGACGCCCCCTACATCCGGGAGCCAGCCGTGTGCGACGCGATGGGCTGGTTTCCGCTCGACGCCCTGCCGGAGCCGATGGTCGCGTACTGCCGGGCCGGCCTGGACACCTACCGGTCCGGCCAGATGATGGCCGTGCACTTCCAGGAGCCCGGGGACCCGATCGCCTACGACCCGCCCTTCGACCGGTGCCGTCCCGTCCCTGCGGTCGGGACGTCCGGACCGGGCCCGCGGCTGCGGGAGTTCACCGAACAGGCCGTCGGACGCATCACCGGCTGGACGGACGTCTCCTGGGCGCGAGAGGGCAGCCAGGTGTGGCGGGCGCGCGGCGCCGAGGGAGGGGTGTGGTTCGTCAAGCTCCACCAGAACGAGCGCTTCCACCAGAGGGAGGTGACCGCGCTACGCACATGGGCTCCGCTACTGGGCGCGGCTGCACCCCGGCTGGTGGCCGTCGACGAGAAACTCAGGGCGGTGGTACTCACGGCGATGCCGGGCCGCCCTCTGCACGGCGTCGTCCTGTCCCCGCGGCAGGAGAAGGCAGTCTTCCGGAGGATCGGCGCGCTGGCCCGCCGGATCCACCACGCCTCTCCCCCGCGCCGCGCCCCCGTCGACAGCGGCCCGGCTGTCGACAAAGCCGAACGGCACCTGGCCGCAGCGGGACCGCACCTGAAGCCGGGAGATGCCGAGTTCGTCCGCGGCCTTGTCCGGCAGGCGGAGACTCTGCCGCCGCTGGAGTGGGTGGAGACCCACGGCGATTTCCAGCTGCGCAACATCCTCCACACCGATGACGCCGACACCGCCGAGGATGACGACGGCTTCCTTGGGGTGATCGACCTCGAGCGCAGCGAGCCCGGCCCGGCCGTACGGGATCTGGTCCGCATGTCCGACGCCTGGGCGGGCCGCCCCGAGCTCTTCCAGGCGTTCCTGACCGGGTACGGCCGGCCCCTGACCGGGGCCGAGGAGGCACGGCTGGTCATCGACATGGCTCTCGATTCGGTCAGCGGGATCGCGTTCGGCGTCGCCCACGGTGATCCGGAACTCGTCGAGCGGGGCCGACGGACTCTGGCACGGTTGCGCACCGGGCACAGCACCCTCAACTCACCTACGGGAGAGCGCTCATGAACCGCGACACGGCATCGGCCCCCGCAGTGAGGCCGTCGTCTGACGCCGGCCACCCGCCAGTCCGTGCGGCCATGCCCGCCGACGCCGAGGGCATCGTCCGGATGCGCTCCGAGTACGTCCTGTCCACGCCCCTGAGCGAGGAATGGATTCGGCGGTGCACTGACGAGCTGGCGCCGCGACTGACCGAGTCGGGGGACGCGCGGGCCTTCGTCATCGATACCTCGGACGGCGCGCTCGCTGCCTGCGCCCTCGGTCTGATCCACCCCGTGCTCCCGGCCCCTGCCTACCCCCGGGGGCTGGCCGCCCGCGTGCACGTCGTCGCCACGCGACCGGACGTCCGGCGCCGCAGCTACGCCCGGGCCGTGGTCTCCGCGCTCCTGGACCACCTCGCGCACGTTGAGGAGGTCACGCTGTTCGAGCTCCACTCCAGCGTGGAGGCAGCCCCGCTCTACCGCGAGCTCGGGTTCGCGGGCAGTCCGGCCCTGATGCGGATGACACGTCTCAACGAACCGGCTGCTGCGAGCACACCGGGAAGCACCTCTGCCTGGATGCCGCCCGAGCTGTACGCCGCCACGGTGCCGAAGACCACGGCGTTCGCCTGCATGTACTTCACCGACGAGGACGACCGGCCCATCCAGCTGCACTCCGTTTACTCGCCCGCTCACCCGTGGCAGCTGGTGGGCGGAACGATGGACCTGGGTGAGCGGCCCTGGGAGACAGCCGTGCGGGAATGCCGGGAGGAGACCAGCCTGACGCCGCCCGGGCCGCCCCGGCTCCTGGCCACCGTGTTCGGACTGCCGGGTGCCAAGTGGCCCTACAGCACGATCGGCTGCGTCTTCGACGGCGGCCGGCTCACCGCGGAACAGATCCGCGGCATCGCCTTGAGCCCGCAGGAGCACGACGAGGTCCGTGTCCTGCCCCTGGCTGAGTGGAAGGCACTGATGCCGCCTCGCGACTTCGCGCGCCTGAGCGCGGTGGAATCGGCCCGCCGCACCGGCGAGGCCGCGTACTTCGGCACCTGGGACTGGGGAAACAAATGAGCAGCATCGTGTTGATGTCCGATCCGAGGGTGGCCGCGATCCCTCTTCAGGACAGCGGCGAGAACCTCGTCGACGTCCGCGAGCACGGCCTGAAGGTCGATGTCCGCAGGCAAGACGCGACCGGGGCCTACGCCCACGTCCGGCTGGAGGTCCTCACCCGGCTGCTGCACGCGCAGTCGCACCTCCCCACCGGCGTGCTCCTGTTGTTCGTGGAGGGCTACCGGCCGCCGGCCCTGCAGCGGCGCTACTTCGAGAAGTACTCCGACGAGCTGGCCCGTACCCACCCTGACTGGCAGGCCGCCGAGCTCCGCGAAGCCGCCAGCCGCTTCGTCTCACCTCCGGACATCGCACCGCACTCGGCCGGCGCGGCCGTCGACGTGACACTCGTCGACCACCAAGGCCGCGAGCTGGACATGGGCACACGCGTCAACGCCAATCCCGAGGAAAGCGGCGGCGCCTGCTACACCGATGCCCCTGGTCTCAGCACCCGGGCCCAAACGAACCGGGCCACCCTCAAAGCCGTGCTGTCCGCGGCCGGGCTCATCAACTACCCGACCGAGTTTTGGCACTGGAGCTTCGGCGACAGGTACTGGGCGCTGCAGACCAAGCAGCCGGCCGCCCTCTACGGCCCCGTCGAACTGCCGTAACGCCGAACCCCCTTTTCATGAGCAAGGAGCGATCTGTGGGATACACCCGGGCCGACTGGTCCGAGCACTTCAGCAACGGGCGCGGCTTCCGGCGGCTCGGGGACGAGGAGAGGGGCCTGCTCGTCGAGCACGCCCCCGCTCCCGAGGGCGGCCGCGCGCTCGACGCCTGCTGCGGCACGGGCGAGATGGCCGCATACCTCGCCTCACTCGGGTACACCGTCGACGCCGCCGACTTCGCCGAAGGCGCCCTCGAGAGGGCCCTCCAGGAGCACCCCGGACTAGAGGGGACGCGCTGGCTGTGCCTGGACATCGAGCACGACGACCTGGCCGACCTTGCCGACGACGGCTACGACCTGATCACCCTGCGCCTCTCCGTCGCCTTCATCCGCGATCGCGCCCGGGTGCTGCGCCGTCTGGCCGCGCGGCTACGCACAGGCGGAGCGCTCGTCGTCATCACGCCGGTCGCGGAGCACACTCACCAGGAGCGGCGCCACATCGCGTTGGACGAGGACGAACTCACCACGCTCACCGATGGGTTCGACAGCGTCGAGCGCTTCGACGCGGAGGGCCTGGCGGTGCTGGTTCTGCGCGGGCCGGGTGGCTCGTTCAGCGCGGAAGAGAAGCTGCGGCCCGACCCGCAGGCGATCCTCGGCGCCGCGGTGGTGGTCACCGACGCGTTCGGGCGGGTCCTGCTGGGCCGCTCAACCCGGGGCATGTGGGAGCTGCCCGGGGGCCGGATCGAGACAGGTGAAGCCGCCTCGGCCGCTGCCGTGCGGGAACTGGAGGAGGAGAGCGGACTGACGGCGGACGCGGCGGACGCTCATGTCGTCACCGTGCTCCACGACGACCGCCTGGACGTGCGCCGTGTCACCCCCGTGGTACGCGTGACCCGTTGGGGCGGTGAACTGGGTCTGCCCGAGCCGCACCGTTTCCTGCGCTGGGAGTGGCACGACCTGCACACCCTGGCCACTCTCGGGAGAATCTTCGCGCCCAGCGCTCAGGCCCTGACCGCGGTGTGGCCCGGGGTGCTGCCCGGGCTGCCGCCTGTCCACTCCTACGGGTGCGACACCGCTGTCCCGCCGGTGCCCGGTGAGCCGGCGGAGGCCGCACGGTTGCGCGAGCAGATGACGGAATCCGTGATCGACAAGGGCTGGGCTCCCTCCGTGCGAGTCCGGGCCGCGCTGGGCGAGGTCCCACGGCACCGCTTCGTCCCCGAGGCCCCGCTGGAGGATGCATATCACGACGACCTCGCCGTGGTGACCGTCCGGGATTCGCCCGAGACCGCGCTCAGCTCCGTATCGGCCGCCTGGCTGCAGGCCGACATGTCCGAGCAACTCCGGCTGGAGCCGGGGATGACCGTGCTGGAAGTCGGGTCGGGCGGATACAACGCGGAGCTGCTCGCGCACATTGTCGGCGAGCGCGGCCGGGTGGTGACCGTGGACGTCGACCCGTACGTGGTGCACCGCACCCGGCGGCTGTGCGCGGAAGCCGGCAGCGGCCGAGTCATCACCGTCCTCGGCGACGGCGGACTCGGCGCGCCCGGCCATGTCCCGGCCGACGGGTTCGACGGTGTGATGATCACGCATAACGCGGCCGACATCGCCCCGGCATGGCGGGAACAACTCGCCGAGGGTGCCCGGCTGGTCGTGCCGCTGGAGATGGGCGGCTACACCCGCTCCCTCACCCTGGTACGGCGCGGCAACGTGTTGCACTGCGAGCACTGGACATACTGCGGTTTCGTGCGGGACCGCGGTGCCGCCGCTCGCACCACCCCAGCCGTGTGGCTGGCCGACGGCGAAGTCACGGTGCGGTGGGAGGACGGGACACCCGGCGACACCGCCGGTCTCGACCAGGCTCTGCACGGGCCCCGGCACGAACTCTCCACCGGCCTCGTTGTCCGGGGCACCTTCAACTTCGAGACCTTGCAGGTCTACGCCGCC
The DNA here is from genome assembly GCF_042882185.1 of Streptomyces sp. NPDC058239. Taxonomy (NCBI): domain Bacteria; kingdom Bacillati; phylum Actinomycetota; class Actinomycetes; order Kitasatosporales; family Streptomycetaceae; genus Streptomyces; species Streptomyces sp. NPDC058239. The sequence goes on along the minus strand of NZ_JBHVWS010000042.1, from coordinate 10,131 downwards.
ACCACGTTGCCGGGATTCTGCCGGCTGACTACGCCGAAGGGATCCACGCTCATGGCGCAGCAGGACGCGGCAGCGATCCTGGCGAACGGCTCCCTCGCCTACCTGACCTACAGGCAGGTCAAGGACGCCCCGGAGCCGGCCGATCGCCTCACGGAGTTCTTCATCCACGCCTACGGCCCAGCTGCTGAAGACCTGGCGGAGCACTTCGCCGAGTGCGTCCGCGTCTGGGACCGCGAGGTGCGCGAGAGCGGCTATCCGCCGATGACCGTCCACCCGGCCGGAACCCCCGACGACCGGCTGCCGCCCGGCGATGTGCTCGACAAGCCCAGCGCAAGGCTCGTTTTCCCGTGGCCGGGCCGAACCCCCGTCGGCGCGCAGAACCTCCTGGCGGCGGGCGGACAGCGTGCCTGACTCCGACAAGCTGATCCCCGCGAAGCCCGTGACGTCCTCTGATACGTCGTCCCTGCTCGGTGTGTTCGCCCATCCCGACGACGAGAGTCTCCTCGCCGGTGGCGTACTCGCCCAGCATGCCGCCTCGCGCGCGCACCGCTGTCGTCACCATGACATGGGCGCTTGAGAGCCCGCGGGCCGCCGAACTCGCGGACGCGTTGCGCGCACTCGGCGCGGGCGCGCCTCGCATGCTCGGGTATGGCGACGCCCGCAACCTGCAGGCGGCCCCCGGCCGTTCCCGGCTCGTCGACGCACCGCTGGACGAGGTGATCGCCGCCCTGGTCCACCAGATCCGCTCGTTCCGCCCCGACGTTGTGGTGACGCATGACGCCCTGGGCCAGCTGACCGGTCACCCAGACCATCGCCGCACCCACCAGGCCGCTCTCCTCGCCGTTCAGGACGCGGGGCTCGCGCACCTGCACCCCGAAGCCGGGGAGCCCTGGCAACCGCGCGCCGTGTACTGCGCCACGCACCCCGAGTCCGGCGTCGGCGATCTCGGGCCGCTGCTGAAGGCCGTCGGCAAACCCGTGCTCGCGGTCCCGGACACGTACGCCACCACGGCCGTCGACGTCACCCCCTGGCTGGAGCAGAAATGGTCGGCGATCCTCGCGCACCGCAGGGAGGTCGCCCGTGAACGGCCGCTGCCCGGGATCCTCGCCCGCCTGCCTGAAGAGACCCGGCGAAAGATCATCGCGACCGAATTCTTCACCCGGCTCACGACCGGGCCCCTCCCCGGCGCTCCCCATCGGCTCACTGCCTGACGGCGGTCAACCGCCTCACTCTTCCCTGGGCCCGACCGGCCCCTTCTGACTCGGAGAGCCATGACGACCACATCCGTTCCCGGCGAGCTGCCCGGCACCGCAATGACCGACGAGGCGTACGGCGCCCTGCGTGCCTCGGCCGCACTGTGGGTCGGCACGTCCGTGCTGATCACCAACCAGCTCGGGCAGGTCCTGGTCCAGCACGTCGACTATCGCGACACGTGCCTCTTGGCGGGCGGCGCCGTCGACAAGGGCGAGTCCCCCGCTCACGCCGCCGCCCGTGAGCTGGTGGAGGAGCTCGGGGTCACCGCCGCCGTCGACCGGTGCCTGGCCGTCGACTGGGTCTCCGCCGACAGCGTCGGCGCGCCCGCCGCTATGCGGTTTCCCGGCGAGATTCTGCACGTCTTCGACGGCGGCGCCTGGGACGACGACCGGATCGGCGAAATCCGTCTGCCGCCGAGGGAGATCACCGGGATCGAGTTCGTCGAACCCGCACGGCTGCCCGACCTGCTCTCCCCGACCGACGCCCGACGCGCCCTGTCCGCGCTGCGGGCCCGGATCAACGCGGCCGGCACGGTACTCCTGGAAAACGGTCTCCCGATCGCTCCCACCGTTTTCGACCGCCTTGGCGTCCTGCAGACCGCCCGCCCCGCCTACCGCTACCCCTGGCACCACGGCCCGGCCCCGCAAGAGCTCACCGTCACTCAGGCGTGGGCGTGGCTGTTCGCGCCGGACGGGCGCGTCCTCGTCCTCCTCGAACCCCACACAGGAGTCGCCATCCTGCCCGGCGGCACACCCGAAAGGCACGACCAGGGTGACCCCGTATCCACTCTGCGTCGCGAAGCCGACGAGGAGGCAGCAGCCCGGTTTGGGAGCCCGCTGCTCCTGGGACACGTCACCGATCCCACGGGGCGGCTCGGATACCTGCGCTACGCCGCAGCACTCACCGGCGTCGGTCCCGCACGGCCCGATCCGGCCACCGGCCACACCTACACCCGCGTCCTGGTCTCCCCCGAACAGAGCACGGAACTCTTCGACTGGGGACCGGCGGCCGCCGACCAGCTCGCCGCCGTCCACCAGGCCCGCCAGAAGCTCGGCCTCCCCCGGGCCGCCCGCCAATCCGTCACCGAACTTACCGGCCCCACCGCCTGGTAGCCGTCTGTCCCGTCCCCGGCCCACCGTCTCAAGGAGTCTCTCGACAGTGAGCGACGCGCGCCGACAGACGATCCGACCCTTGAGCAAAGCGGAACGGGAAGCACGGCCATCAGGGAAGACCGCTGCCATAGAAACATGTGACCACGAGACGTGATGTCGCATGTCCGACGTCCGTGTGTCCGCCCTCGGGGCATGCGCCACCGGGCACCTCGCCAGCGCTGTGAAGTGTGAAAGCGAGTGATGGAGAGATCCATGCGCGAGCGTCAGGCCAGCCAGCGTGCCCAGGTACCGAACCGCAGGGGTGGCAGCGTTGGAGCCTCGGCCGCAGTGGGAGAACCTGTTCGTCGCCCCCGCGTACAACCGTGTTATCACCGACGAGGAGTGGTCTGAGGACCCGGTCGCTGCCGGCCGCAAGGGCGATCCGATTCACAGCGCCCGCCTGCAGAACACTTGCTGCACCGCCCAGGAAGGGGGCGGTGCTCAGCGTTGAAGGGAGCGGGCGCTCGCCTGGTCGGGAACGTCGAGCCGTTTGCCCATGGCGCGGCTCACCGAAAGATCTCGTCCTGGCACGTAGGAAGGCCGAGAGCCATAGCCGGCCTGCCGGTAAAGCGTCAGGGCACCGTAATTACGCCAGCCGGTCTCCAACACTTATCTGGACAGTTTCTCCTCAGAAGACGGGCAATTTCGCCCGATCGAGTGCGCTCGGTCAGGGGTGCCCGGGAGGGGCATCGTGCTGCGCGTGCTCGTCGGCGAGGGCGCACATTTCACCGATGTACTGCCTCAACTTTTCAGGGGGCGTGTTTCGGTCGTTGGCCCATTGGCTCCAGAGTCCGTCCGGTCCCAGGAACCCAGCGGCGTGCGTGGTGCCGAGGGCTCCGTCGAGGTACAGGAGCGCGCCCAGCGCCCATTCCTGGTCGAATCGGCACTCGGGCCGTCGGAGGTAGTGGTCCAGGTAGGTGGCAAGCAAGGCCGCGTCCTCAGTAGTGCCGAGCAGGGCGAGTGCGATGCAGTAGCCCTGGCCTGCGTAGGTGAGTTCGCTGGTGAGCAGGAGGCCACCAATGCGCTCGCGGAACTGCTCGCGGCGGTCCAGCCCGATCATCCATGCCGCGGTTATGCGGGAGCGCCAGTTGGGCTGGAGCATGAATTCGAGTTCGGCGTCAGTGACACTCCGCGAGTCGAGGCCGAGGGTCTGGAGGAAGTGTGTGCGTTCCTCGGCGGGCAGCCTGACGAAGTTGCCGTGGAGCAGGTCCAGGTAGCGGCCGGTCTTGGGGCTCGGAGTGGCCATCACGTAGCGGCGGAGGGTGTCGGTTCCGGGGTCGGGCATCGGCTCAGGGAAGGGCATGGACGCATCCTGGCTGTGGTGGACGGGCCGGTCCAGTGGGTTACCAGGTCACGGATTCTCGTAGGCACCACCCGAGGGCTCACCGAGGTCGTCGAGAAGTCTGGAGATGCGGTCGGCGATCCGCCGGTGTCGTTCGATCTCGCGTGCCCAGCCGCGGGCCTCGGCGTCCACGATCAATTCCCGTTCGGTGCAAAGACGTTCGCGCAACCTTGGGGCGTACTCGGGTGTGGTGATGAATTTCGCGCAGGTCAGGTAGAGGTCGCACTCGCAGGGGCCCTCTTGGGGCAGGCGCAGGCAGCGGCCGAGTTCCAGCTCGGTCTTGTAGAAGTTGGTCTTGAGCCAGTCCAGGGCGTCCTGGTCGAGACGTCCGGCGCGCAGGGTGTCGGCGAGCGGGGCCGGCGATGACGGCGCCGGGTTGCAGGACGGCCTGGTAGTCGGCCAGAACGGTGGGGTCCGAGATGTGCGTGTAGGTCATCGACATGCCCGGGCTCTTGTGTCCGAGGACCTTCATGATGGTCTGCATGCGGGCGCCCTTCTCGGCGAGCTGGGTGCCCAGGGTGTGCCGGAAGCGGTGCGGATGGATCGCCGGTTTCCCTTCCCCGTTGAGGATCGCCAGCTGCTGGCAGATCTCGCCGAGTGTGTTGGCGAACAGGTAGTCGGGGTGGGCGAGTCCGCCGTTGCGCAGCAACAGGTAGCGCACCGGCCTTCCCAGGTCGGGATCGTGGATGCCCCGGTCGGGCTGAGGCTCGCGCAGGGCGACGAGAGCGCGAATGGCCTCAGCCGCCTCCTCGTGCAGGGGGACGGTGCGCTCTTTGAGATCCTTGCCGGCCGCCAGCCGCAGGCGCGGGGTGCCGTCCGGGTAGGCGTCCAGGCAGTCCAGGTGGAGCTTGCGGATCTCGGTGCGGCGGGCGCCGCTCCAGCGCGCGACGAGCAACGCGCACCGCTGCAGCGGGCATTGAAGCGCCCGGACCTGCTCCATCACGGGTTCGAGCTGATGCTCCGGGATGAAGCGCGGGACCTTCTCGATGCGGCGCGGCATGTCCGCGTGGGTGATCAGCGGGCGGGTCGGGACGTCATGCCACTCGGCGAGGGCGGCATGGCGGAAGAACACGGCGACGGTCGAGATGATCCCCGCGCGGTAGGCCGGGCTCAGCGGCTCGTCAGGATGCTTGATCTTCCGCAGACGGTTGACCGACTCCATGAAGGCGACCAGGTCGGCGCGGTGCAGCTGGTCGAGGCTGTCGATGTGGGGACGCTCGGTGTCCAGCCAGAGCCCGAAGCGCCGCAGTCCGCCGCGGGTACTGCTCATGGACTCCGGCCGCAGGACCAGGGCGCGTTCGGCGAGAAAGCGTTCCATGACGGCGTTGATGCGCGGCTTGCCGCTCAGCGAGGGCGGCGGGACGACCTCCTGCCGGGGCGGGCGGATGTCGATGACGCCGGCGTGGAACAGTGCCATGCCGGCGCGGAAGGCGCTGGTTCCCCAGGCTCTCATGATGGTGGACAGGCGCTCGGGGGCGATGACCTGGTCGATGCCGGGGATCTGGTCGAGATTTCTGATGGCCCGGCGCATCTCCTCCACGTCGTCGGCGGTGATCGCGCCGAGATCCGGGTCGGCGCGGTGCAGGACGAGCCGGATCAGGGCCCAGGGCAGGCGGAAACTCTCCTCCCGACGGGCGTGCCCGAGGGAGATCAAGCACTCTCGCATCGCGTCAACCTGATGGCGCAGCGGCAGCCCCAGCTGGTCGGCGATGAGGAACGGTTTGAGCACGCCGATACCCAGCAGCCATCCCCAGTCCAGGCGCAGCCGTCCGGTCAGCGCCAGGTAGATCAAGTAGTGCCGGGCGTTGAAGTTGGTCCATCCGGCACTCGGGTCGAAGCCGTCCGTGGGGCCGCTGCGCTGGCTCTGTTCTTCTCCGGTGTGCCAGCCCAGGCGTTGCCGCAGCGGCAGGGCGAACCAGGCGGTCAGCTCGGGATAGGTGCGCACGAAGCGCCAGTGGTAGGCGGCGTGCTTGGTGCGCCACTCGGCGCTGACGTCCAGCCGGGTGATGAAGGCCGTGTACTCCGGCATGGGGCAGTGGCACGGGGTCTGGGGATCGGGGGCCGGCGATGAGGCCGGGTTCTGGCTCACGGCGTCTGTTCCCCGATCGCCTGGCGGTAGTCCTTGATGACGTCCGGGTCGCTGACGCGGGTGTAGACCTTCATGGAGTCCGGAGTCGCATGGCCCAGACGGGTCATCAAGGTCAGCTCCCGCATCCCGCCCTCGAACATCCGCGTGGCATGGGTGTGCCTTGTGTCCGCAGAGGCCACGCGAGCTCCGCGTTCACGCAGCAGAGCGGTGGCGATTCCGGTACCCGCGTCAACATCGGCGACGCGGGCACCCGCCAGGGGACGGCTCGTGAACTGTTCGATGAAATCGAAGAGCTCGGGAGGATACGAAGGCCGGCTAGCCGCGTACGGGTAAGCGGCCGCGTTGAACGAATGGGCGCGTGAGCCGGCAGTCATCCCCACATCATCGCCCCTCTGCCCCGCTGACCGCCCACCTCGTTGATCGTTTCCGGTCACAGCACTACCGCTCTCTGGGGCACGAGTGCTGCCAGTGCGCGGGCATGACTGATCGGCTCCGGACCTGCTCCCATCAGCGAGAGGATCTGAGAGGTGATCAGGTGGGAGTCGACGACTTCTTGACTTCGCTTCCTGCTTCGTCGCGTTGTGCCAGGATGTTTCCTGGTCTGACCTGCGCTCAACAGGCTGTGACCGCCAGTCCGGCGGCCGTTGTCACGTTCGTCGCGGCATTGTGGCCCCGGCCGTGCACCGCATCTGCAGGCGGCGCACGACCATTCCCGGATCTGCCGGGGGCTTAGAGACGTCCTTGGCCACACTCCGAGCAGACCTGGCTGGTCGGGTCGAACCGGCCGACGCGCTGCTGGCCATCCCATGCGGCGAGGCACCGGGGCCTGGGATGTGACGGCTTGAGATTCTCCTCACTTGAGCGTTCGCGCCATGAAGGCGGAACTGCCGGTGTACCGTCAGCGTCAGCTGTCATGGTTCCGAAGCACTGGTCGCCCGTGAGCGTTCCCACGGGCGTTTCTGCTGTTCAGAGTCTCTGAGGACCAAGGCGATCACCTCCGGCTCCCGCACGATGTGGGAGCCGACTTCCAGTCCCCCCTTGGAGGGCAAAATGGCCAGCGGAACCGTCAAGTGGTTCAACTCGGAAAAGGGCTTCGGCTTCATCGAGCAGGACGGCGGCGGCCCCGATGTCTTCGCCCACTACTCCAACATCGCCAGCTCGGGCTTTCGTGAGCTCCAGGAAGGCCAGAAGGTGAACTTCGACGTCACCCAAGGCCAGAAGGGCCCCCAGGCGGAGAACATCACCCCCGCCTGAGCAGCTTGCACCTACACGAAACCCGCCCCGCGACAATCGCTGGGCGGGTTCCGTGCGTTCTGGAGCTGGCCGCCGTCCGGTACTGAATGCCGACAGCGGCCTGGAGGTGCATCCCGCTGGAGCGGGTGATCCGACGCCCCTGCTCGCGCGAGCACTTGCTGATCCAGCAGTTGACGGGCCGCACGCTGCCGCAGACGACCGCTGGCTTCCCGGGGCTTGCGAAGCTGCTCGTCCTCACTACTGGAGCCCCTGTAGAAGGTCTCGGGCGGTTCATCGGTGTCCGCCTCAGGCCGGGTCCGTGGCCGATATCGTCGGTGGATGGATACACGCGTGACCGGCATCGTCATGGAGCACGGCAGGCTTCTGGTGCTGGACCAGGACACCGACGGGCCCAGAAATTGGTCCTTGCCGGGCGTTCATTAGGCAAGTCACTTGTCGGAATCAAGGTTGTCGGGTTGGGTACGCCTGACCGGTGCGGAGTGCTCCCGAGTGCGATGAAGGCCGCCAGCGCGGCCAGGAGAGCCAGTACCAAAAGCAAGTGGGAATGTCCACCGCGCAGGGCGGCCAGAGCTGCGCCAGCGAAGTGGGCCAGCGCACCGGCCGCTGTTGTGGGGGCTACGAGGAGGCCGGAGAGGTGACCGGCTTCGGCGACGAGGGAGTCTGGGTGTCGCACAGCCGCGGCGACGGCCGGTTCGAGCAAGCCCAGCTGGTATGCCGCGGATTCGGGTACAACGACGACGCCGGCACCTGGCGGGCCCGCCACCACCCCCGCTTCGTCGCCGACATCACCGGTGACGGACGCGTCGACATCATCGGCTACGGCGGCCCCGGGGTGTACGTAGCCCGCAACCTCTACCGCCGCTTCAGCACCCGATAGCCCAGGCCACGGACTCCTGGTCCGGAAACCACCACCCCGGCACGGCAGAGCACTTTCATCTGTCTTCCCGACCGCCTCGGCGGCAAGACGGGGTCGGCTGGCGGGCTCGTACTCAACTGTCGCCAGTCCTCAGAGGCGCCCGGCCGACTGGTTACCTTGCGTGATCGTCAGCGGTTGTACGGCCCCGGGCCCCGCCGCTCTCCTTGAGGGGCGGCCGGTGTGCGCGACCAGGTCGGGCCCCGTCGTCCCTGGTCAGCGTTTGACGATTCGGTCGAGGACGGTGGCAACGCCGGACTTGATCGCGTCGCGGTGGTGGAGGGGTACCGCGGGCAGTTCGCTGGTAGGGCGCACGCCCCGGTCGGCGAGAATGTAGAGCAGGCGCAGGGTGCGCAGGCAGTTGCTGATGTGGGCGGGCACCGGGGTGCTGATGCGGTCGGCTCCAAAGCGGTCGGCGATTGGATCGAGCCAGCCGACGGCGTCGCGTTCGCTCAGGTCGGTGCGGGTGAGGACGCGGGCGATCGCCCGGGCCAGGCGGTCGTCCTCCAGTTGGTCGTAGACGTGGTTGGTGTGCGCCGTCAGCCTCGCAGTGGCGAGGTTCAGCATCCGCACCGGCGCCACCTCGAGGTGGCAGCCGAAGGCGGCGAGCAGGTCCGCGCCGTGCGCCACCGCGTGAAGCCAGCCGAGGGTCTCGTCGTGACCGCGCAGATCCCGCTCGGCCGGGTACCAGCGCTCGAACGCGTCGACCCAGTTGGCTTTGAAGTCCCCCGCGGTCACCAGCATGTCGAGCACGAGGGGCGCGAAGGTGCGGGCCTCGACCCGCGGGTCGTTGAAACGGGCGGCCATCTGGTCCCCCAGTTCCAGCCGCCGTGACTTCTCGATCGTGCCGCGGGCGATCCAAGTAGCGAGGACGGCGTAGGGCGCGCCGTCCCGGACCAGCGGATCGGGATCTGCCAGCGCACGAGACAATTCCCGGACGAGGTCGTCCATGGGGCGGTCGTAGGGCACCGCGCAGTCGGCGGCCTCGACACTCTTCCAGTCGGTCATGACGGGCAGAATAGGTTCTCGTTTTCGTCGTACGCCTGCGAATTATGTCCGGGCATCCGCTTTGACCTGGCAACTTCCGTGCTGGACCACGTAGTTCTGGCGACAAGGAACGGGCCGCCCTCGAAAGGCTGGCCGGGTCGTTCATGAGGTCGGCCGCCAGGACAACGCAGACCCGGCAGATCGCCCCGGTCCGGCACGCGGACACGGCGGACGCGTTATGCCACGGGTGCCACCGGCTGAAGACCGCGACCGACTGAGGTCCAAGCCTGGCACCAGGTCGCCCCGGCGCAGCCTTCTCGGGTCTGCGCCGGGGCGGTGATTCTCTGCCCGTTAGTGGACGGAGATCGTGAACCAGGAATCTGCCTTGGTGCCGTTCTCGTTGGTCGTGTTGACCTTGGCGGTGTTCTGGGCACTTCCACACCCGTGCCCGCTGCCCCAGGTGACCTGAATGATTCGATTGGTCGAGTTCGCGGTGGCCTGGAGGATGGACTTTGACACCTTCAGGTCGGCGTCGGCGAAGTTGATGCAGTATTCGCCGGGGTTGATGCGCTTGACGGACTCGATCCCTTTGGCGTTATGGATGGTTCCATTGCTCTGGACCGTTGCTGCCGCCTGCGCGTACGGGGCCTTCACGTCGTCGGCCACTACGTATGCGACCCCGGCCGTGGTACCGGCCAACACAACACCGAGTGCGGCAAGGGGCCTTGACCCCGGAGTTTGAACACGTCTATGCGGCTCGGGTCGGGGTAGTTGATGTTGCGTGGAAGGCGTTCTCGTAGGCGAGCGGGGATCGCTGGCCGAGGCGGGAGTGTCGGCGTCGGGTGTTGTGTCGATGGAGCCGGCGGAAGGCGTCGAGTCGGGCTTCATCCTCGTTTGACCAGCCCTTTCGTCCTTTCAGCGTCTCCCTTTTGAAGCTGGCGTTGAACGATTCCGCGGCGGCGTTGTCCGCGCTGCTGCCGACCGCGCTCATACTCTGGCGGACACCGGTGAGGCGGCAGGCGTCGGCGAAGGCCCGACTCGTGTACTGGCCGGATTCAACCGGTCGTTGCAACACCAGCTTGTTGAAGCAACTGTAGCTGCTCGTTGAACGCCTCGGCGGGCGTCTTCCAACCGAGCGTCT
>NZ_JBHVWS010000041.1:0-89355 GCF_042882185.1 Streptomyces sp. NPDC058239 | reverse complement strand
CCGGAACAGAACCCACAACTCATCCGGCGCCAACCGCTCAACCAGATCCTTCATGCACGATTCAACGAGCGACAACCCCATAAGAAACGACGTCTTAGTAGCAATTCCGGCCGCACGCCTCCCTTCCCACCGGCACTCCGGTTCCCCTCGGAGCCCCGGCACGCTGCGAGTTCATCTGACCTCATGCCGGAAGGAAACCCACCGGAACGTCCATCACCCATAGACCTGACAAAGCCCTACTGGTAGCGGCGTTCGCCGTCACCGCTGAGGGGAGACCACCATTGCGTGTAGTTTGTCCCGCCGTCTCCGAAGATGCCGCCGTACCCCTCGACGACTTTGCCGTTCTCCCACTTCAGCATCTGTACGCCGGAGATGTCGAGCACGTCGAAGGGCGAAGTGCTGCCTTCCGGAGCTCCCTCGCGCACAGCGTGGATCTTGTTGGCGTCGATCGAGTAGCCGTCCTCGTTGTTGATGAGCAACGTGATCGGCTCCATGCTCCAGGAGACTCCAGACGCCTTCAGCATCTCCTGTACATAGGCCAGGAAGCTGTCGATGCCGACGTGCCAGCCGGAGCCGGCGTGGCTGCCCGGTGCGAGGAAACGCAGGTCCTCAGACCAGTACTGCGCGGTCTTCTCACGGTCGCCGAAGGTCACCGCTTCGTATGCTGCAGCGACCAGGGCAGGAGTGATCTCGGTCATCTTTCCTCCATGTACTCGTGGTGGACATCTTGGTTCCCGAATTCCGGACTGCACTCAACGCTGCGTGTACGTCTTAGGTCACCAGGCGGAAGATGGATCGTCGCGCATGACCTGCGTGCCCGGCGGACTGGGCTGCGCTTGGATATCGATACAGCACCGCCGGGTCCGCACAATCAAGCAGGTCGACATCCCGCCGGATCCCGACCACTGCAAGGCACCCCTCATCGGTCCTATTTCTACGCATCACACGCCCGTGGTTAAAGCTGGACTTTCGTACAAGATTAGTGAGAGATGGTGTACGAAGGTGCACTTACGGCGACTGCGAAAGCGTGTTAAAAGGTGGTTGGAAGGGATTCTTGAATACGCACTGGAGGACCGACGCGTCGGGTAGTGGCGCGACGCGATTCTCGTGTGATGTTTGCCGGATATGTTCCTCTTATGCCCCGTTCGACATCGTTTTCGAGGTGGCCTCGTTTGCAGAACGTTCGGTTTTTCCCTCGCTCTGACGGCGTGTCCGAATTCCCGAAACGCGATCGGCCCAGCATGCCTGCCCGCCGGCGGGACATCGCGTCTCGCCGTACTCGTCTTCGTTCCTTGGTCGTTCGCCGAATTCATGCACGCTGCCGGACGGACGACTCTCGGAGGCCGTCGTGTCCTGCGCGGTGATCTGATAGGCGTACGCGACCAGTCCCGCTTGCAGTCGTGACTCAACGCCGACCTTGTTCATTATCCGGGCAACGTGAGCCTTGACCGTTCTTTCGGTGATGCCCAACTTGGTTGCAATCGACCGATTCGAGGAGCCGGCCCCCAGCAGGAAGAACACCTCAATTTCCCGAGGTGTCAGAAGTGAAGCTCTTTCAGCCTCCTGGGCCCAGGTGCGTGGTTCTGCACCGTGCACCCCTTCTCCATGTTGTGACTCGGGCGAACTCCACGCTGTGCGCGGTAATCCTCCCTGGACCGTGGGTCCGATGGACTGTTCACTCGAGGAGAACCGATCCCGAACACGCGAATCGATGTTGCGCAGCTCGGCCAATTTGCTCGCTCCCCCGCTGGTTCGGTCATGGTCGTATCGGAAATTAGTCACTAACGTCCAAACTTCGGCCATATCCAGTCGGAATCTAACATGCCAGCACTACCCGGCATATGCTCAGAGGAAAACTTTGCATTTTATTTGCATGTCATTTTCAGCCAGTCGAATCCAGTTGCCGTTGGCGTGATCCATGCGTATGGAGAACTGCCGCACTCAAGATCGATAAACCATCGATACTCGGCCTGGGGAAGGCTCTGACCAGGTAGATCTGATGGCCTCAACGCCGTCGCCGGCTCATAATGATCAACGGGGAAGGTGTCCCACTCCGAGAGAAACACGCCACTCCGCACGAAATCGAATGTCGTATTCCGATCTCGACGGCTCCCCGCAACCCTCTCCCGTGCGACTGAAGGTGCCGATTCGCAGCATCCCGAAGCCACGCATGGAGGCCAGGAGTTTCCTCACCGCTGTTGTTGTTCCTGGGGCACCTGAGATTAAAGTCAACTGGCGAGGGTAATGTTGCGCAGGGGCGCAGTCTGAAAAGTGGCCCCAGATATATCCACCACCCACGTCCGTCTGCGCTGTTTCGGCCAACGGCACCAATCGCCCCGGCCGTGGCCAGTGCTCCCCGGAGACTGTCGATACCAGCTGCGGTGGGAGTCCCTTTGGGTGCGACGCCGCGGCGGATTGGATCGGCTGCGGGACGTGCTCTGGAGGACCACAACCCGCGGGTGATCCCTTCTTGTTGTCATCCCTGCTCCTCCATGGTCAGCCGGTGGCCGGACGCGGTTCCCCCGAGACGCGGGGAAAGGTGACAACAGGTCTGCCTGCCTGGCCGTCGCCTCCAGGGCGAGCCGGCACAGGGAGGCTGTCGCACTTCCCGGGAAGGGAGCGTCGTCCAGGGTGGCGAGGGCAGCGGCCCGTCGCGTGTTGATCATTTTCAGCGCGATACGCGTGAACCAGTAGCCCTGAGTGAGTTCGCCAATGAAGACGCCCTCGTCCAGCAGGCCGAGGAGGCCGCTCGTCTGCTGGAGAATCGCGGGCATGTCTCCATGCTGGAGACACTGGCTTGGATCGGCGTATCAATCACCTTCGAGGACCTGCGCGAGGCAGACCGGGTCTGCGCCGAACGGGCCAACCACGGCGCCCGGTTCGACCACGCCCTCGACCAGCTTGCAGCGCAGGCATTTGCCGCACCTAGCGGCGCCATCCAGCTCCAGTCGTTCGTCGCGACCACGCTCTTCCTGGGTGGGCACCTCGACATCGCGGTAGTCCTGCGTGCTGCCCGCTTCCTGCGTGATTACGGCCTGGCGGTGCTCACCCCCGCTGAAGGCCAGCCCCAGACTCTGACATCGACATCAGGCGGCGAAAACTGTGCGATGTCCGGAAAGAAGGTGAGGAAGTGCATGAGTACCAAAGCACCCCTGCGGTAGGTCCGACGTTCATCCAGAACGTCCACGGTGGCACCGCCGCCCAGCGCTTCAACGTTTCCCAAAACGTGGGAGTCCAACCCGATCAGTTGGCTGGTCTGGTACGCCAGCTGCGCGGCCTGGCGGGGGAGGTCCCAGAGCAGGCGCGGGAAGGGTTTCTGCAGGATGTCGAGGTACTGGAGGACACCGAGCGAGCCCCCGAGCAACGAATGCGCGCTGGGCAGCGGATCGTGGCTGCGTTGAACGCCGTCCCCGCACTTCAGGCCGCTGTAGAGGGAGGTGAGGCGATCATTGAGAGCGTCAGCCAGGTGGTCGGTGCTCTCGGCGGATGACCAAGCACACTGCTGACTACCTACCGTTGATCTGACGGGTGGGCTCTGAGCTGCACGGTTGCGTCCCGGAGGCTGCGCGCCCACGGCGTCAACTTTGTCGTCCTGGCCACCGGAGCAGCCGTCATCTGGCGCTGCTCAACTTCCTTCCGGCCCTCTCCCTCGCCACCATGACCGACGGGCTGCTGTGGCGAAGGCAGTGGCTGAGCCTGGGGCCGTCAGCACGTCACCCTTTACAGACTCAGCCGGTACGGGAGGAGGCAGACGACGACGTCGGTACGTGCTCTCAGCGCGGTGGCCAGCAGGATGCCGCGCTGGTTCTGAAGGATCTTGTAGCGGCGGTGGCGCGGCTCGACCTCGGGGATGAGAACGGCGATCTGCCGTCCCCTCTCTGCCTCCCGCTTGACGTACTCGACGACGGGCTGCACCAGCGAGCGCTGCGGGCTGTCGATGATGTCCAGACGTACCCCCGGATTCCAGCGCTCCCAACTCTCCCTCAGACGGTTGACCTTGGCGGGATCACCGTGCACGGCGACCGCGACGACCTCATCGCCGAGGGCGCGGGCTGCCGTCAGCGCATGCTGGGTGAGCTTGCTGACCTCGCCGACCGGCACGATGACCAGGGAATCGGTGTGCCGCACCGGCGGCGGGATCTCGCCGAGCCCGAGTTCCGCGCCAACCACTGTGTAGTAGCGCTGGACGCGGGCGAACAGCAGCATCAGCAACGGCACCGCGACGACCACCACCCAGGCTCCTTCGAGGAACTTGGTGGCCAGCAGGACCAGCAGTGCCACGGTGGTCAGTACCGCGCCGATGCCGTTGAGCACCGCATGCCGGAGCCAGCCGGGCGGCCGCTGCCCCGCCCAGTGCCGTACGAGCCCGATCTGGCTGATCGTGAAGCCGATGAACACGCCAATCGCGAACAGCGGGATCATCCGGTGCGTGTCGGCGTTCACGGCGATCAGCAACAGCGCCGCGAGCAGGGCGAGCGCCACCACGCCCCAGCGGTACACCGGGCGTTCCGTGCGCAGCCCGAAGAGGTGAGGCAGCCGGTGATCCCTGGCCAGCAGGCTCATCAGGACGGGCAGGCCGCCGAAACTCGTGTTGGCGGCGAAAAGAAGGGCCAGGGTGACGACAAGGTTGGTCGCGTAGTACGCCCAGCCCGTCCCGTACGAGCCTGCAGTCAGCTGCGCGAGGACGGTCACACCCTCGCGCGGGGCCACGTGGTCGCGGCGGATCAGCACGGCAAGGCCGATCAGCATCAGCCCGAGCAGCGCGCCCAGCATCAGCTCGGTGCGCTGCGCCCGCTTGACACGGGGCTGGCGGAACGCGGGTACCCCGTTGGCGATGGCCTCCACTCCGGTCAGCGCGGAGCAGCCGGAGGAGAACGCCTTCAGAAGCAGCAACAGCCCCAGTGCTTCGGTGGCATGGACGGGTTGTGCACTGCCGACGACGGCCGCAGGGTGGTCACGCAGCAGTCCCAGAATGATGATGCCGAGGATGCTCACGATGAACAGCACGGTGGGCAGCATGAGCACCCGGGCACTCTCGGCCACTCCCTGCAGGTTCACTGCGGTGAGCAGGGCGAGTCCGATGAGACAGACGGCGAGCAGATGCTCCCCGAACCAAGGGAAGGCGGAAGCGAGACTCGCGGCGCCAGCGGCCAGACTGACGGTCACGGTCAGCACGTAGTCGACGACGAGGCTGGCCGCTGCGAGCAGACTCGTCCTGGGGCCGAGGTCCTTCTTCGCCACTGCGTAGGCGCCACCGCCGTCCGGGTGCACAGCGATCACCTGGCCGTACGAGACCACAAGTACTGCAAGCAGAGCGGCGATGACCAGCGTCACCGGCAGCGTGGCGGTCAGCGCCCCGGTCCCGGCAGCGATCAGGACGAGCACGATCGCCTCGGGTCCGTACGCGACCGAGCTCAGCGCGTCCAAGGACAGTGCGGCGAGCCCCTCGATGCTGGTCAGGTGGTGCTTGTTGCCCTCCCCGTGCTGCAGCGGAACTCTCGGCCGCAGCTCTCGGCGGGCAAGACCGTACGCCATGGGAAACCTCGCGGTGCAGGGGTGCGGGGGCTGTCCAGGGACAGTGTGGCGGGGCCACTGTGGCGCGGGACGTCAAGGACGCGCCGAGGCTTGGCATTGATCGCTCAGAGGGCCGTCAACGCGGGGGTGCGGGGGTATGACGCTCGTAGCGTCGGTGGTACCGACGGCGATTGGCGACCGGCGACTCATCCGGTCGCCCAGCAGGGAGGAGGCACCCCGCACGTCACGGCCAGCACGTTCGAGCTGTGGCCAGAACTTCAGAGCGATGGACATATTTGTCTCCGCTGTGGTGCCCGGACGGCCCCTGGGTGCCGGTGTCGCTGTCCACGCTGGACTGTGCGCTGCGGTGGTCACCGCGGGTTGGTCGGAGTGTGCGGTGAGGGCCGGCGGGCGGTGCTGGGACGGGCCGCTGTGTGGGTGGTGGGGCTGTGCGTCTTGTGATGGAGGGGATGCGGCGGCGTCCTTGACCTTCGGTGAGTTCGAAGGTCAGGGCCTGCAATGCGAAGGCGGGGGTGTATGGGGATGCGTGGAGTGCCCAGTCGGGACGGTCGGCCGTGTTGCCGCCCCAGATCACCCAGGTCAGGAGGGTACTGCCGCGCGCTTGGGCTGCGAAGGCGTCGAGCTGGACGCCGACGGCGTCCTCGTTGGGCGGGCTCCAGCCCGCGAACCCCGGCATCCGGCTCCTGAGGTAAGGGGCACCCGGACCGGGCCCTGCCCTGTCCTCGGACTGGTCCCTGCCAGACCCGGTGCTCACCGCGGCCGGCCGACTGCGAATCGATGTGACTCAGTGCGGTGAGGCGGGAACGCGCCGGAGCCGGCCCGCCGAAGGACACGGTGGTCATCCCCGCCGCCGGCTGGGCACAGGGGTATGGAGCTCCACCCGGACGGGGCGGCGTACGCCGACGAGATGTCGGAGCAGACCGCCCCGGGCGGAGGGAGTTGCGGGAGGCGACCCGCGCGTGCATTCCGGTTACTTCGGGTCGCGGTCGAACAACGCCATCGACCAGCGGTAGCCGAGCACGGACAGGCCGACGCACCAGGCGAGGGCGATCCAACCGTTGTTGCCGATCTCGGTGCCCAGGAGGAGTCCGCGCAGGGTCTCGATGGCCGGGGTGAACGGCTGGTACTCGGCGATCGGCTGGAACCAGCCCGGCATCGTGTCGGCCGGGATGAAAGCGCTGGAGATGAGCGGGAGGAGGATCAGCGGCATGGCCATGTTGCTGGCCGCCTCGGGGTTCGGGCTGGCCATGCCCATCCCGACCGCAATCCAGGTGAGTGCCAGGGCGAACAGCGCGAGCAGCCCGAACGCCGCCAGCCACTCCAGGGCCGTGGCGTCCGTGGAGCGGAAACCGATGGCCACGCCGACGGCGCCCACGAGGACCACGCTGGCGATGCACTGCAGCACGCTGCCGACCACGTGTCCGATGATCACCGAGCCGCGGTAGACCGCCATCGTGCGGAAGCGGGCGATGAGGCCCTCGGCCATATCCATGGAGACGTACACCGCGGGCCCGATCACGGTGCTGCCGATGGTCATCAGCAGGATGCCCGGGACGATGTAGGCGATGTAGTCGGAGCGGTCGGCGCCGCCTCCGCCGATGCCCGCGCTCATCACGTCGCCGAAGATGTAGACGAAGAGCAGCAGCATCATGATCGGCGTGAGCAGCAGGTTCAGGGTCCCGGACGGGTAGCGCCACGCGTGCAGCAGGTTGCGGCGCAGCATCGTGTTCGAGTCGCGGACGGCGAGGGAGAGGGCGCTCATCGGACGGTCTCCTTGGGCTGGTCGGGGACGTTGGTGCCGCCGGTCAGGGCGAAGAAGACGTCGTCCAGGTCGGGGGTGTGCATGGTCAGCTCGTCCGCCTCGATGCCGGTCGACTCCAGCCAGTCGAGGAGCGAGCGCAGTTCGCGCTGGCTGCCGTCGCTGGGAATCTGGAGCGCGAGTGCCTCGTCGTCGCGGGTGACCTCCCGCAGGGCGACGGCCGCGGACTGGTACGCCGCCGGGTCGGTGAACCGCAGCCGCACGTGCCCGCCCGGGATGAGCCGCTTCAGTTCGTCGGCGCTCCCTTCGGCGGCGATCTTGCCGTCGTTGAGGACTGCGATGCGGTCGGCGAGTTCGTCGGCCTCTTCCAGGTGCTGGGTGGTGAGGAAGACGGTGACGCCGTCGGAGACCAGCTCGCGGATGATTTGCCACATGTTGTGGCGGCTGCGGGGGTCGAGGCCGGTGGTCGGCTCGTCGAGGAAGATGATCCGCGGGCTGCCGACCAGCGTCATGGCGAGGTCGAGGCGGCGCTTCATGCCCCCGGAGTAGGTGGAGGCGGGCTTCTTCGCCGCCTCCACCAGGTCGAACCGCTCAAGGAGTTCGGCCGCGGTGCGCCGGCCCTCGGGCTTGGACAGGTGCTGCAGGTCCGCCATGAGGAGCATGTTCTCCTCGCCGGTGATCAGGCCGTCCACTGCGGAGAACTGCCCAGTGACGCCGATCGCGGCACGCACCCCGTCCGGTGATGTGGCGACGTCGTGGCCCGCGACCTGGGCCTGCCCGCCGTCGGCGGTGATGAGCGTGGACAGGATCTTGACGACGGTGGTCTTGCCGGCGCCGTTCGGGCCGAGCAGCGCGAACACAGAGCCGGCCGGAATGTGCAGATCGATACCGTCGAGGACGAGCTTTTCGCCGTACGACTTGCGTAGCCCGACGGCGGAGACGGCGGTCGGCAACGGGTGACCGTCACCCTTTTTGGATGTGGGCATGACAGATAAAGGCATGGTGACTTCCTTTCGAAGGCTGAAGACACAGGGGGAGTGGAAGCTGATTCGGAACTCGGATTGAGTGGCTGTCCCTGACTACGCGTCAGTCGCGTCGTCCTGGGGAGCAGTGTCGAGCGACCCGCCGCCGGAGACCTGCTTGCCGAGGGCGTTGCCGGCGTTGGCAGGGCTGTGCCAGGTCTTGCCGTCCTGCTCGACCACCTCGGTGGACAGGATCTGCGGCGGCGTCTGGTGGCCGGTCGACCCGCGCCTGCCCGCGCTGCGCCGAAGCGATGAACCGCGCCTGCCCGCGCTGCGCCGAAGCGATGAACCGCGCGTGCGGGCTACGCCCACTGGTATGAGGCGACGGGTGTTACTTCTCAGCCCTGCCGGGTTCCCCACTGATGGACTCCTGATAGATGTCCGCATAGGTGCGTGAGTCCTTGACCAGGTCGTCGCAGAACGCGGCGACGTCCTTGCCGATGAGTTGCAAGACCCCCTTGCCCGCGACGACGCCCTCCTCGAAGAAGTCGACGATCCCGGGGAGCAGGGGCCCGTCAGGCAGGTCGATCGGTCCGACTTTGAACAGGTACCTCTGAATCTCCTTGTAGACGATCCGGTAGTCCGGCGGGAGCGCCTTGACCCGGTCCATGTGCGCCCGCCACTGCTTCTTGCCCTCGATGATGTCCTGGATGCCCACGTCAGCCTCCCAGCCGGCTCAATTTCCTTGCGACGTTCCTGTTCAACTGTTCGCGCCACCGGTCGCGATAGGTTCGAGCCCCTTCTCCACCGGCCAGCGCTGCGCAAAAGCCTCGGATGTCGTCGCCGAGCACCTCATGGACGCTCTGCCCGTCCGCCGCTGTTTCTTCGAGCAGCCCCAGGGCGGCGTCGAGGATCGGCATCAGGTTGCGGCCGGTGAAGCCCGCATAGGGAGAGAGGTGGCCCTTGATCTGTTCCCACGCCGCCCGGTACTCGTCTGGCAGGGCCTCGGCCCGGGCTTCGAACGCCTTCCATTCCCTGGTGAGATCGCTGCCTGTGATGGTCTCCCAGAAGTTCATCTCCCGCCCTCCTTGAGCCTGTCGATGCGTGATGAGACGTACTGCCATTTCGCCCAGAACTTCGCGAGTTCCTCGCGTCCGGTGTCGTTGAGCGCGTAGAACTTGCGCGGCGGACCGACCCCGGATGGTCGTTTCGTCACCTGGACGAGTCCGTTCCTCTCCAGTCGCAGCAAGATGGTGTACACCGTCCCCTCGACGACGTCGGCGAAGCCGAGCTCGTTCAGCTGACGGGTGATGGCGTACCCGTAGGTTTCCTCGCTGCCGATGATTTCCAGCACGCACCCTTCGAGCGTGCCCTTCAGCATCTCTGTCAGGTCGTCCATCGCAAGTCCCCCTCAGTCCTATCGGTACTGCGTGCTACCGAGTACCACTACACGGTATCACCGAGTAGTGGAGGATGTCACCGATCGGCGAACACGGACCGGACTCTGCGATCCGCGAAGTGAAGGAAGAGATCCAATGCCACGTGGACCTCGGTCCTCTGGTGTTCGAAGGGGACTTCACCGCAAAGGACGAGACCGCACCGGCTGGGGCATGCTCAACCTGAATGGAGGTGTCGTCACGGCAGGCAAGGGGTGGACGAACGATGGCTCGGTCCACGAAGTGCACTCCTTGAAGCGGCGAGCCGTCAAGGCGGCGCGTCCCGTGCCGAAACCGCCGTCGTTCGTGCGCACGTTGCGAGATCACGTCGATCGTTTCGGCGTGGCGCCCGATGGGCGAGTGTTCCGCAATGCGGCTGACGGATACGTCGATGCAGCGGCCTACGGCAAGACGTGGGAGCGGGCCCGCAAGAAGGCCCGGGGTTCCGCTTCGAGTACCCGGACACCGACGACATCGTTGATGTGGACTGGTACGAGCCCACCGGGACGCTTGCCGTCAGTGTCTACGCCCCGTGCGGGAAGCTCCCGGCCGGCTTCGACGAGTACGCGTGGCCCGACTCCGAATGGAGTGCCGGGTGAGCGCCGCGCGGAGACGGACCGGCACGTCGCCCCCTGAGGGAACGGCTCGTGGAGCGGCGTCGGCCGCGGTCCGGTGGTACCGGGCCGCGGCGGGCGAGCGGGGTCAGCGGGCGGAGAAGGCCGGGTCGCTGGTGCTCGCGTGGCCGCTCTCCACATGGGCGGCCAGGCGGCGCACGAAGGTGCCGTCGTGGTCGGCGGTCACGGTCAGGTCGTACCAGCCATGGGTGCGCTCGGTCCTGGCCGAGTGCACCACGTGGGCGCCGGGGCGCAGCCGGTAGGTGGCCGGCTTGTGCTTGCCGTACTCGTCCTTGATCGTGAGCGTGACCGTGCTGTGGCCGTCGTTGGTCAGGACGAGGCGCACGGCTCCGTCCTTGCTGTCGTGGCGGGCGCCGACCTCGGGGCCTGCGGCGGTGACCTTGCCGGCGAACTGGCGCAGGAAGCCGTTGGGACCGTGGACGGTGAAGTCGTAGGCGCCGAGGGAGTTCGCGGAGACGTTCCAGACGCCGGACAGCGAGTGCCCCGAACCGACGGTGTACGTCCAAGGGCCGGAGGCGTCCGTCGCGGAGGTGACCAGGAAGCCGGCGCCGGCCTTGCCGTGGGAGGCGAAGTCGATCCGCAGCGAGCCCGCGGCGCCGACCTTGCCATCGGCCGCGAGGTCGTACGGGATGGGCCGGGCGGGGCGCAGGCCGTGCTCCTGGCGGGGCAGGGCGCCCTTGGCCGGCGGCGTCGGCGCGTAGTCGGGGTGCCGGTCACCGTCCGGCGGCAGGTAGCCGGTGGTGTCGGGCAGGTGCGGCGTGCGGCTGTCCTTGTGCCGGAAGTCGAATGCCGTGGTCAAGTCGCCGCAGACGGCACGGCGCCAGGGGGAGATGTTGGGCTCCGTCACGCCGAAGCGGCGCTCCATGAACTGGATGATCGACGTGTGGTCGAAGGTCTGGGAGCAGACGTAGCCGCCCTTGCTCCACGGCGACACCACGAACATCGGAACGCGCTGACCCAGGCCGTACGCCCCCGCCGGGCGGCCGCTGTCGCCCGCGTACAGGTCGCCGCTGACGTCGACGGTGGACTTGCCCTGTGCGGCCGAGCCGGCCGGGAAGGGCGGCACGACGTGGTCGAAGAAGCCGTCGTTCTCGTCGTAGGTGATGAACAGCGCTGTCTTGCTCCACACATCGGGGTTGGAGGTGAGCGCGTCCAGAACCTGCGAGATGTACCAGGCACCGTAGTTGGCGGGCCAGTTCGGGTGCTCGGTGAAGGCCTCGGGCGCGACGATCCACGAGACCTCGGGCAGCTTGCCGGCCTTCACGTCGGCACGGAGGATGTCGAAGAAGCCCTCGCCCTTGCGTGCGTCGGTGCCGGTGCGGGCCTTGTCGTACAGCGGGTCGCCGGGCTTGGCGTTGCGGTACTGGTCGAAGTACAGCAGCGAGTTGTCGCCGTAGTTGCCTCGGTAGGCGTCCCCGATCCAGCCCCAGCCGCCGTCCGCGTCCAGGCCGTCGCCGATGTCCTGGTAGATCTTCCAGGAGACGTCGGCGTTCTCCAGTCGCTCCGGGTACGTGGTCCAGGCGTAGCCCGCCTCGTCGTTGCCGAGGACCGGGCCGCCGCCCTTGCCGTCGTTGCCGGTGTAACCCGACCACATGTAGTAGCGGTTCGGGTCGGTGGAGCCCATGAACGAGCAGTGGTAGGCGTCGCAGACCGTGAAGGCGTCGGCGAGCGCGTAGTGGAACGGTATGTCCTCACGGGTCAGGTGCGCCATCGTCGTGGCGGACTTGGCCGGGATCCACTTGTCGTACTTGCCCTTGTTGAAGGCGGCCTGGGTGTCGTTCCAGCCGTGCGGCAGGTCCTCCAGGAAGGCCAGGCCGAGGTCCTTGGCGTCCGGGTGGAAGGGCAGGATCTCCTTGGTGCCGTCCGACTGGTGCCATACCGGCTTGCCGCTCGGCAGCGTCACCGGGCGCGGGTCCCCGAAGCCCCGAACGCCGCGCAGCGCGCCGAGGTAGTGGTCGAAGGAACGGTTCTCCTGCATCAGGACGACGATGTGCTCGACGTCCTTGATGGAGCCCGTCCTGCGGTGCGCGGGGATCTCCGCCGCGCGAGCGATGCTGGTGGACAGAGCGGACAGAGCAGCGGTGCCGCCCGCAAGTTGCATGAACCGTCTGCGGTCGATGGCATTCATGAAGAGCATGTCTCCCGGAAAATCCGTGGGCCGTAAAGAGTGCAGCGGCCAGCATTTCCCAACTTGTTCAAACAAGTGGCGGCGGAGAAACGAACCATTCGGGAAACCTGTCCCAACCCGGCGCGTGACCGGGGGCAGGGTGGACCGAGCCACCAGGGCACGGCTGTTGTCCCGGGTTGCAGTGTGCGGGTTTCGCTGCGTGGAGCCTTCCCCCTGCCGGAACCGGGCCTCAGCTGCCGGTGGAGGACGTCGACCTGTCTTCCGCCGTAGGCGCCGCCACGGGCGGCAGCGGCGGTCACTTGAGCGGATGTTCTCAATCAGCAGGCGCGGTCGGTACCGATGAGACGGGACGGATCACCTGCACCACGTCGATCCCCTCGGCGGCGAGCCGGTCCACGTGCCGGCGGATGGGTTGGGTGCCAGCGCCTACCGGTGGCTTCTACGGGGCGAATCGGCGCGCGAGTGCGGTAGCGCGTGCGCGTGCCAGGCGTCGCAGGGCGGGCGGGACGTCACGGTCATGCCTGGGCCCGGAGGCCGGGATCCGGTGCGACCCCGGGCCGGCGGCCCCCGACTGTCTTCGCCGGACTCGCCGGCGTCGCGCCCGGGCCGGTCCGACGGGCCAGTGCGTTGTTGCCTATCGAGTTGTGGACGCTGAAGCTCACCGCGTCGGAGCAGTACCGGTCGTCGGACCACTCGACGGGGCGGCCCTCGCGGGTGGTCGTGACCCGGCGCACCCGCAGCAGCGGACTCGTCCGGCGCACGCCCAGCAGTTCGGCGTCCTGCGCTCCCGCCGCCACCGCGTCGATCAGATGCTCACCGTACGCGAAGACCAACCCCGAGTCCTCGAACAGCCGTTGCGTCACCGATGGACAGTCCGCCTCGATGCGCTCCACAGCCGGGGCGATCCAGTCCGCGTACACCGTCCGTTCCAGCAGCACCGGTTCGCCGTCCAGGCCACGCAGCCGCAGGACGTGGAGCACCGGCACGCCGACCGGCATCTGGAGGCGTACCGCGTCCTGGGCGGTCGTGGGGCGGTACTGCGAGGACACCACCCGGCCCGTCGCCGTACGGCCCATCGCGCCCGCCCACTGGGCGAAGCTGCGCAGCTCGGCGAAGCTCTGATTGCGGCGGCTGGCGAGCACCACGCGCCGCGCGCCCTGCCGGGACCCGATCAGACCCTCCGACGTCAGGGCGGCGACGGCCTGGCGGACGGTGCCGCGCGAGACGCCGTAGTGTGCAGCGAGTTCTGTCTCCGGGAGCAGTCGACTGCCCACCGCGTACTCCTCGCGATCGATCGCCCGGCGCAACTCCTCGGCGATCTCCTCGTGTCGGGCTGCCATGGTCCCCTCTCGTGCTGTGCGCAGTGTGCAGGTGAACCAGCGTAGACGAGAACAGGAAGGGGGCCGTTCTCCTGGAGGGCATTCGGCGAGTGTCCAGAAGAGTGGGGGTCGCAGTTGCCCCTCTGTTCACCGGGGCGTCATGGAGGACGTGCCTACTGAGGTCAACTTGTTCAAACAAGTTCTGTCGAGCCCCGGCGGGAATCTCCGCCCGGGGCGCCACACCAGGAGAGATCGTGACGTTGCCCCTGTCCAGGATCGCCGTTCTCACCGGCGGCCTCGCTGTCGCCGCACTCGGCCTCAGCGCCTGTGGCGCAGCCACCAGCCAGTCCGCCACCACCCCGGACGGCAAGAAGGCCGCCACCGCCACCTCCGCGACGGACTTCGGCGGCATGGACGCCCTCGTCGCCGCGGCGAAGAAGGAGGGCACGCTGCACGCCATGGCTCTGCCCCGCGACTGGGCCAACTACGGCGCGCTGATCGACGGCTTCACCAAGAAGTACGGCATCAAGATCGAGGTCGAGAACCCCGACGGCAGCAGCCAGGACGAGATCAACGCGGTCACCTCGCGCAAGGGCCAGAACCGTGCCCCCGACGTGCTGGACCTGGGCAGCTCGTTCGCCCTGAGCGGGGCCCAGCAGGGACTGTTCGCGTCGTACAAGGTCGCCTCGTACGACGACATCCCGGCCGCGCAGAAGGACCCGCAGGCACGCTGGTACAACGACTACGGCGGCTACGTCTCCATCGGCTGCGACGCCAAGCGCGTCAAGCACTGCCCCACCACCTTCAAGGACCTCCTCAAGCCCGAGTACAAGGGCCAGATCGCGCTCAACGGCAACCCGACCAAGTCCGGCTCCGCGTTCGGCGGCGTCTACGCGGCGGCCCTGGCGAACGGCGGTTCCCTCGACGATGTCCAGCCGGGACTGGACTTCTTCGCCGAGCTGAAGAAGAACGGGAACTACACGCCGGTCGAGTCGACCCCGGCGACCGTCGAGAAGGGCGAGACGCCCATCAGTATCGACTGGGACTACCTCAACGCCGGCTATGCCGACGAGTTCAAGAGCAAGGGCGTCGACTGGAAGGTCTCCGTCCCGTCCGACGGCCGGTACGCGCAGTACTACTCGCAGGCCATCACCAAGGACGCGCCGCACCCCGCCGCCGCCCGCCTCTGGCAGGAGTACCTGTACAGCGTCGAGGGCCAGAACCTCTGGCTCAAGGGCTACGCCCGCCCGGCGCTGATGCCGGCCATGGACAAGGCGGGGACGCTCGACAAGGACGCGGCCGCCAAGCTGCCCGAGGTCTCCGGCGAGGTCACGTTCCCGACCGAGGCCCAGCAGAACAAGGCCAAGGGCGTCATCGCCCAGGGCTGGGGCAAGGCCGTCTCGGGATGACCTCCGGCATGACTGTCACTTCCGCGCCGCCCCCCGTCGTCGCTGCGCCCGGCGCCGCTGCCTCGGGGCGGCGGCGCCGGAGCGCCGGGTGGCTCGCCGTCGTTCCGTTGCTCGTCTTCGTGGCGATCGCCTTCGGTGTCCCGGCCCTGGCCATGCTGAACGGCGCCTTCACCGTCAAGGACCCGGCCACCGGCGCCACGTCCTACACCACCGCCAATCTGACCGCGTCGCTGCACGGCGCCTATCTGACAGCGCTCCTGGGCAGCGTCAAGCTGTCCGCCGTCTCGGCGGCCATCGCCATGCTCCTCGGGCTGTTGCTCGCCCAGGCCGTGGTGGTCTCCCGCTTCCGCGCACTGCGCGAGGCCGTACTCACCGCCTCCGGGGTGCTCGCGAACTTCGGCGGTGTCCCGCTCGCCTTCGCCTTCGTCGCGACGCTCGGCAACTCCGGTGTCCTCACAACGCACCTGGGCCTCGCCGACGCGGGCTGGACCCTGTACAGCTTCTGGGGCCTGACCCTTACGTACCTGTATTTCCTGATCCCGCTGATGGTCCTCACCATCACGCCCGCCCTCGACGGGCTGCGCTCCCAGTGGCGCGAGGCCGCCCGGAACAACGGCGCCACACATGCCCAGTACTGGCGGCACGTCGCCCTCCCGGTTCTCGCGCCGTCGTTGCTCGGTGGCCTGGTGCTGCTGTTCGGCAGCGCGTTCGCCGCCTACGCCACTGCGGCCGCGATGGTCGGTAGCTCGGTGCCGCTGGTCACCCTGCAGATTGCCGACGCCATCTCCGGCAACGTCCTGGTCGGCCAGGAGAACGTGGCTCTGGCACTCAGCCTCGACATGGTCCTCGTCGCGGGCCTGGTGATGGCCGTGTACCTGCCCCTGCAACGACGGAGCGCGCGATGGCTCGCCTGAACACCACCTTCCGCCCCGGGCGGGCCGCGGTCCTCGCCGTCGCCGGGCTCTACTTCCTGGTACCGCTGGCAGCCTCCGTGATCTTCACGGTCGACGTGCCGGGTCAGGGTCTGAACGTCGACGCGTACGCGCAGATCCTCGGCACCGACGGCTTCCTGCCCAGCCTGGTGCTCTCCCTCGAACTGGCCGCCGCCACGATCGCCGTCGTTCTGCTGCTGATGGTGCCCGCCATGGTCGCGTTGCGGCTCGGCGCACCCCGGCTGCGGCCCGTGGTCGAGGTCATCTGCTCGCTGCCGCTGATCGTCCCGCCGATCGCGTTCGTCGCCGGGATCGGAACGGTCCTCAAGTGGGGTCCCGAGTACCTCGCGACGACGCCGCTCTTCCAGACGTTCGTCGCGCTCCAGAACCCGGACTTCCCGATCGTGCTCGTCCTCGCCTACGTCGTGATGGCTCTGCCGTTCGTCCACCGTGCCCTCGACGCGGGGCTGCGCGCCGTCGACGTGCGCACGCTCGTCGAGGCCGCCCGCAGCTGCGGCGCGGGCTGGCCGCAGGCCCTCGTCCGCGCCGTGCTGCCGAACCTCCGCGGCGCGCTGCTGAACGCGGCGTTCCTCACGCTGGCACTCGTGCTGGGGGAGTTCACGGTCGCCCAGCTCCTCGGCTTCCAGCCGTTCGCCGTGTGGATCTACAGCATCGGCGGCTCCCAGGCCCAGATGTCCGTCGCCGTGTCCGTACTCAGCCTGTTCCTGACCTGGGCACTCCTCCTGGCGGTCGCCACCCTCGGCGGCCGCCGCGCCCCCTCCCGTACCGCCTCCCAGGGATGACCCCCACCATGACGATCACCACGCTGGAGAAGGCCGCCACGACCGGCGCCGCAACCGTCGAATTTAGCGGTATGCGCCGCAAGTTCGGCGCGACCGTCGCCCTCGACGGCCTCGACCTGACCGCGCGGCCCGGGGAACTCCTGGCCCTGCTCGGCCCGTCCGGCTGCGGCAAGACCACCGCACTGCGCGTGCTCGCCGGGTTCGAGCACCTGGACTCCGGCGAGGTACTCGTCGACGGCGAGGACATGACCCGGGTGCCGGCCCACCGCCGCGACGCCGGGATGGTCTTCCAGTCGTACAGCCTCTTCCCGCACCTCAGCGCGCTCGACAACGTCGCGTTCGGGATGCGTATGCGCAAGGTCCGTACGGCCGAGCGGCGCGCCCGCGCCGCCGAGCTGCTGGAACTGGTAGGCCTCGGGGACACAGGTGAACGCTTCCCGCACCAGCTTTCCGGCGGGCAGCAGCAGCGCATCGCGCTCGCCCGCGCGCTGGCGCTGCGCCCGCGGGTCCTGCTGCTCGACGAACCGCTGTCCGCGCTCGACGCCAAGGTACGGCTGACGCTCCGCGAGGAGATCCGCCGCCTGCAGCAGGAACTCGCCATCACCACACTCTTTGTGACGCACGATCAGGAAGAGGCACTCTCGATGGCCGACCGCGTGGCCGTGATGCGCGCGGGGCGGCTGGAGCAGTGCGCGGCCCCCGCCGAGCTGTACGCACGGCCCGCCACCGCGTTCGTCGCCGAGTTCGTCGGCACCATGAGCCGGATCCCGGGCGTCCTCGACGCCGAGCGCACGACGGTGGCGGTCCTGGGACGACGGCTGCCCGTGGACGGCGACCCGGGCGAGAGCGACGACGTGGACGTTCTCGTACGACCCGAAGCCGTCCGGCTCGCCGCGGACGACATGGGCGATGCCAGGGTCGTCGCCACCGCCTTCCTCGGCGCCGTCACCCGCGTCACCGTCCGCCTCGCCGACGGCACCGAGGTCAAGGCCGACCTGCGGACGCACGAGGCGGCGGTACTCGCCGCGGGCACCGCTGTGACCGTGATGCTCCCGGACCGGCCCGTGCTGGTCGCGGCGCGGCGCCACTGACCCCGGCGCCGCCGCATCCGACCGCCCGCAGGACGTCTGCAGGCGTACTGCCCTGCAGCACGTCAGCACCCGCCCTACGTCAACCCGCTGAAAGAGACCTCTGTGAAGCACCCTCGCACCACGCCCGTCCAGCCATCGCTGCTGGAGGCCGTGCTGTTCGACATGGACGGTACCCTCGTGGACACCGAGCAGTTGTGGTGGTGGGCCGTCGACGAGGTGGCTGCCGGGTTGGGGTACGCACTCACTGAGGCCGACCAGCCCGATGTGCTGGGCCGCCCCGTGGAGCACACGGCGAAGGTACTGAGCCTGGCCGCCGGCGCGCCGGTCGACGCGGTCGCCGCCGAGCTCCACAGGGAATTCGCGGCCCGGGTGAGCGCCGACGTCGTGCCGCGCCCCGGCGCGGTCGAGCTGCTCGTGGCACTGCGCAGCGAGGGCGTTCCCACCGCTCTCGTCACGGCCTCGCCGCGGCACGTCGCCGATACCGTCGTGAAGGCCCTGGAGGCATTGGGCGCGGGCCGGTTCACCACCACGGTGACCGCCGACGACACGCTTCGCACGAAACCCGACCCCGACCCGTACCTCGCCGCCTGCCGAGCCCTGGGTGTGTCCCCGGGCGCCTGTGTGGCCGTGGAAGACACTCCCACGGGCGTCGCCTCGGCGGAGGCGGCTGGCTGCCATGTCCTCGCGGTCCCGTCCGTCGCACCCATCGAACCGAGGGACCGGCGCACGGTTCTCGGGAGCCTGGAGGAGGCGTCCTTGGGACTGCTGAGTGCGCTGGTGTGCTCCGGGATGCCGGGGCCGCGTGCGCTCACCGAGCCGACGCCGGCTGAGGGGAGGCGTGCCCTGGGCCCGGCCCGTTGAGGCTGGGCGTGGTGGCGGCCGCGTCACCGGCCGGGCCGACTATTCGACGTATCGCCACAGCTCACAGCGGTGTGAGCGCACCGCGCCGGACGGCCCCTGGGCGCCGGACGGTCGTGCTGTCCAGCACCCAGGGGGCCGTCGGTTGGTGACCGCCGGCTGCGGTCAGCTGCCGTCCGGGCACAGGTGCAGAGCCAGGACGTTGCCGCCGCTGACGGTCACCTGGACCCGGCCGAGTGTGCCGGTGTCCCCGCTGTTGGTGACCCGGAAGTCGCTGCCGGCGTTCTCACCGTTGTGGAAGGCCGCGTCGTCCAGGGTGAAGGTCGCCGTCTTCCAGGTATCGGTGCCGGTCTTGGCCACCGAAGGGGACTGCTTGTAGGCGCCGGCGGTGGAGTCGTACTGCAGGCTCCAGCTGCCGGTGCCGCGGTCGTAGTGAGGCAGTCGAGGAGGCTCGGAGGGGCTGGATGGAGAGCTCCCTCTTCGGTGAGGTGAAGGGCTACGACGGCGACCGGCCGCCCCCGAACTGCCGCCGGTGGCGCTGAAACGTTGAGGACGGGTGCGCTGACTTGCGGGTGTCAGCTCCTGGCCCGGATGCGAGAAGGGCTGTTCGTCGACATGAGCGGCCGGAACAGCCCGCAGGCGCCCCCCCCGGAGGATGCCGGCCGCCCCCTGCGCTTCCCCGTCCTGAGAGCGGCCCGGTGCCCCTCGCCTCGGATCGGCGGCGAGGGGCACCGGCAGATGGAGCGGTCAGGGCTGGGCTGTGAGCGTGAAGCTCTGTGCGGAGGAGCCGTCGCAGGGTCGCTGGGTGAGTTGGACGCCGTTCGCCGAGGAGCTCGCGGATCTCAGGCACTGGCCGCTGTGCCGGGCGGTGAAGTGGTAACGCCCGCTGCTCTCCTTCACGGGCTGCCACTGCTGGTTCTGCCCGCCCGCGTAACTCCACAGTTGGAGTGGTGCGTTGTCGGCGGTCGAGCGGTCGGTCACATCGATGACCTGTTGCGGGTTCCCGCGAATGGTGATCCGGGTGAATCCGCTGTCCGTCGAGCGGAACTGGAACTGCTGGGCCAGGGTCCCGTTGCAGGAGTACTGCTGGATCGCCGTCCCGTTCGCCGTGGCGGCGGAACGGGCGTCCACACAGGTGCCGTTGGCGGTGTTCGTCAGCGAGTACCAGGCGGTCTCGGAGATCGGGTCCGCCGGTGGCACGGTGCCTCCGGCCCCGGCCAGCCACTTCAGCCCGTCGAGCAGGAACCGGTTCTGTGTCTCACTGGCGAACGTCGACGACAGCGCGGTGTTGGATGCGTAGTCCATCGCGTTGTGACCGAAGTTCGCGTACAGCATCTTGTACTTCGTATTGGTCCACAGGATCGGGTAATAGCCGCTGTACCAGGTCTGGTTGGGGTCCGTTCCCAGCGGGAAGCTGCTGGGGTCTATCGAGGCGAGAATTTTGATGTCCGGATTCTGCCGCAGGTCGTTGGACCAGCTGTACCACTCGCTGACCGACGAGGTGAAGGTCGCGGGCAGGCTCGTGGTGGACGGGTGAGTGCGGTCCTCGACCTTCAGGACGGCCGTGGTCGGACCCCAGGTGTTGGACTTGAGGGTGCCGCTTCCGAGGAACTGGTTGTGGTACCAGGGCCAGGACTGTGCGTCCGTCGTGAAGGCGGAGACGTGGAAGCCCATCCAGGCTCCGCCACCGCGCATGTACTGCTCGAAGCCCGACCGCTGGGCGGCGGTCTGCGGTAGGTCGTCGAGGAACAGGACGACTTGGTAGGCGTTCACGCCACCGTTGCTGAGCAGGTCCCAGTTGTTGCTGGCCGTGTAGGTGAAGCCGTTCTGGGTGGCCTGTTCGGGGAACCAGTCGTTGGCCTCGTGGACGAAGCTGATGTGCGCGGCGTCCCAGGTGCCGTTGTAGAGGGCGAGCACCTTGAACGGCGTTGCCGCCGTGCTCGCCCGGGCGTCGGGCGGTGCCGCCAGGCCGAGCAGCGTCGCCAGCAGGACGAGGACCCACAGGGTCGCACGCGCCGGACCGGATCTGCTGATGTCCGTGCTGATGTCCATCGGCGATCCTTCCTTGAGCGTCAGGGGTAGCTGACGAGGTTGGCGACGCTGGTGGTGGAGTTGGACGGGCCGCCCCGGTCGTTGATGACGTGCCGGATCGTCCCGGTGCCGCCCAGCGAGACCGTCACCATGTCCTTGAAACGCACATTCGCGTTGATGGGCGCCTCGATGGCGTGCTCGGCGGTCACGCTCGGATTGACGTTGAAGTAGCAGTAGCTGCCGAACCCGTACACCTGATGACTCGTTACGGAGTCCGCGACCTTGTAGGCGGCGTAGCCCTGCGTCGAACCATTCATCCAGGAGGCCTGGTTGGGCGGGTCGTACGGCATCTCGTTCTGGTAGAAGTACGTGCGGCCGCCGTTGCCGTTCCAGATGGTCTGGTGCTTCTGGTAGTGCTCGACGAACAAGCCGTACATCGTCACGTTGTTGCCGTTGACGACGAGCCCCGTGGCGCCGGTGTTGCTGGTCCAGCCCACACCACTGCCGTGGTCGGCGCGCCACAGCCACAGGTGGTCGCCGATGACGCCGTTGCTGTTGATGGTCAGGCTGGTGGTGGCCTTGCCGACGCCCGCGCCGCCGATCCGGAAGAACACGTCGTGCAGGGAACTGGGGTCGGCGCTGTGGTCGGCCGACGATCCGCTCGGACCCATCTCCAGGAGCTGGGACGAGTTCGTGGTGCCGGCGTCGATCAGCAGTCCGGCCAGCTGGACACCGTTCACGTCGGCGACCGTCATGGCGGTGATCCCGTTGTCGGGAATGAGTGTGGCCAGGCCGAGGCCCAGGACCACGGTGCCGGCCCTGTTCACCTTGAGCGTCTGGTCGAGGTGGTAGACACCCGGCGTCACCAGCAGGTTCTTGCCCTGGGCGAGTGCGTCGTTCATCTGTGCGGCCGTCGCGCCCGGCTTGACGATGAAGAAGTCGGATAGGGGCAGGGATGTGCCCGCAGGCGTGCCCGAACTCCACGAGGTCCCGGACGAGTTGGTGCGTACGCCGGGCACGAACACCTTGTAGGCGCCGGACGCGTCGACGTACAGGAAGGGCTTCTCGCGCGACACGGGGGTCTGGTCGACGGTGGTGTACGGCGGGCTCGGGAAGCTGTTCGCGGGAGCGTTCTTGGCGCCGACGTAGACCATGTTCCAGTTGGAGCCGGTCCAGCTCGACCACTCGGTGTTGCGCGACAGCCACTGCTGCTGCGAACCCGAGTTGACCTGACCGTCGATCTTCGTGTCGGCCATGTAGCCGCCGCTGGACCAACCGCCGTCGTCCAGCCGGAGGTTGCCGCGCAGATGCATCCGGCGGTACGGGGCGGCCTGCGACACCGCCCAGCGGTCCGTGCCGGAGGTCGGGGTCACGGACAGGTTCTCCGCCGACCGCCAGAAGTTCTGGGTGGCGTTGCCCTGGAACCAGTCCGCCTCGGTGTGTACCGCACCGCGGATGGTGACGTCGTCGGGGGAGGGGCCGAGCCCCGCGACCTGGGTGTAGAAGCCGACATTGGCATCGGCGTCGTAGGTGCCCGGCTTGAAGAGGAAGGCCTTGCGGGCGGTGCCGAACTGGTTGGTCTCCTGCTGGGCGAAGGCCGCGTTCAGGCTGCTCTGGATGGTGGCAGCGGGTGTGGACGGGTCGAAAACGGTGACATTCGGGCCGAGGTCCGGTGTCCCGGGCGGCTGTTGGGGATCCGCGGGGTTGACGTGGAAGGACTGGGCCGCGCTGCCGTTGCAGGTGTACTGCTGGAGCTGCACGCTGTCCGCGGTCGAGGCGCTCGGCACGTCGAGGCACTTGCCGCTGTTGCGGTTCACGAAGTGATACGCGCCGCTGGACTCCGCCACGGCCTGCCACTGCTGGTTGTTTCCGCCGCCGTACGTCCACAGCTGCACGAGCGCGCTGTCCGCCGTCGATACGTCGGTGACGTCCCAGACCTTGGTGGCGTCGGTGCGATTGCCGACCTGGGTGAATCCGCCGGAGGTGGCGGCGAACTGCCACTGCTGGGCCTGGCTGCCGTTGCAGGCGTACTGCTGGACGACGGTGCCGTTCACCGCTCCCGCGGCGCGCGCGTCGACGCACTTGCCGCTGCCCACGTTGACCACAGTGGCCCAACTGGTCGGTAGCGCGGCGGCCTGCGCGGTCGCCGTGTCCTGCGAGGCGGCCGCGACACCGGTTCCGGTCGTGGCCACGAGGGCGATCAGGGTGAGCAGCTTCGGTATCCGGCGACGGCCGGTTTCTCTCTTGGATCCGGGCACGGTGGGATCTCCTGTACGGGTCGGGGTGGAGGGTGGGAGGGGCGGACGTGTCCGTCAGCCGGTCTACTGCGCGAGGACGCGCATGCAGTCCCGGTCCTGCCGGCTCACTCCGGAGCAGCTGTCGGCGAGGCTGCAGGCCCACAACTCGACCTTGGCTCCGTCGGGGTCGAATTGTCGGTGCCGTCGGGGCGCTTGCCCGAGAGACCGGTGATCATGCCGGTGGCGGCCGCGGCCGGCGACACGCTGAGGGCACTGGCCGAGAGGGCGAGTACTGCTGTCGAGAGGGTGCCGCGCAGTGGCGTGGAGCGCAGAAGTAGATGTCTGGCCATCGAGGGGTCACAGCCTTTCGTGCGTGGCCGACGGTGGGGGCGTGGCGCGCAGGTGCAGGCATCGGGACGGAAGGATCGTGGCCCGTCCAGACATATGAACGTTGAGTGCATCCATGGAACGGTGGTGATCGGTGAACCTAAAGGTCTGAACCAGGCACGTCAAGATGTGAAGCAAAGAGACGCCGAAATTGCTCTGCATGTGCAAGGAGTTGAACGCACGGTGGCAACGACGGCTTCGTATGGTCGGCGGACTCATGTGGTGACGGCGGCACCCGTGTTCACGGTCGGAGCGCCGAACTGGCCTTCGCGGGCCCGCGGCACTCCTGGGGGGAAGGCTGCCCCGCGCTTTGGCTGAAAGGGCCCCGTGCGCACCTAGGGCGCGTATCGGGTTGTGATCAATCTGCCGGATTCAGCTTCGTGGCGGAGTCTGATCAGGTAGATCGTCATGCGTGACGCGAGTGCAACTGACAGACGTGGAGTGGGAGTTCATCGAGTCGTATCTTCCAATCGGCGGGTTCGGCCCGTACCCCGGGCGACTGCGGCAGCAGTTCGAGGGTGTGATCTGGCGCTTCAGGACGGCAGGGCAGTGGAGGGAGATGCCGAAGGAGTTCGGTGCCTGGTCGACCGTCCACAACCGCTTCCGGCAGTGGAGGGACGCCAGTGTCTTCGAGGCCCCGCTGGAGGGTCTGATCGCTGAAGCCGCGAAGCGGGGCGAGGTGGACTTGTCCCTGGTCAGCGTGGACTCCACCACTGCCAGGGCCCACCACGACGCTGCTGGGATGCGCCTGGGCTCCGACACGCTCGCCGCCGTGGAGAAGGCCGCCGCAGAGGAGGAGAAGGCCCGGCAAAGGGGGGCGGTCCGGAGGAACAAGCCGGGCGGGACACCGGAGATGGTCCGGAACGAGAGGAACGGCGACATGTCCGGCGCCATCGCAAGCTCCGGCTGAAAGTCGCGTTGCTCGGACGATCGAGGGGCGGCCTGACCAGCAAGGTGCACCTCGCCGCCGACCGCAAGTGCCGCCCGTTGACGTTCGTCCTGACCGCTGGACAGGCCGCGGACAGCCCACAGTTCATCCCGGCGCTGAAGAAGATACGGGTCCGGGGACCTGTCGGCCGTCCTCGCACCCGGCCGGACGCGGTCGCCGGGGATAAGGCCCACTCGTCCCGCGGTAACCGCGCCCACCTGCGGAAACGTGGTACCAAGGCAGTCGTCCCGGAGAAGAGGGACCAGGCGGCCATCCGGGCGTACAAGGGCTCCAGGGGCGATCGGCCCGTCAGCCACGACGCCGGCCTCTACAAGGAGCGGAACACCGTCGAGCGTCTGATCAACAAGCTGAAGGCCTGGCGAGGCATCGCCACCCGGTACGACAAGACCCCGGAGAGCTACCTCGCCGGCCTCCACCTTCGCGCCTCGATGATCCGGATCAAAGACCTCACCCAGGCCACCTCTTGATCACAACCCGATACGCGCCCTGGGTCGCATTGCAACTGGTCCCCGGACAGCGCCTGTTGGAGGTCAAACCGGGCCTCGATCTCGGTGTGCCGGGCCTCTTCCGTGGCGACAGGTTCACGATCCGGCAATGTCGCAGGGGATGCACGTCTCTGACGTCGGCCGGCAGTTCGGGGCTGGTCCGACTGGTCACCAGGACGCGGAGGTTCGGCGGGGGCCGCTCTGGCAACAGTGAGGCGATGCTCGTGCCGTTGCCGCCGGGCAGGAGGGACTGGTCCTCGTCGAGTCTGTTTACGACAAGGAGGAGAGTGCCGCCGTCTTGGGCGACGCGCTCGGCGGCTTCGCGCAGGAGCATCCTGCGTTCCCCGTCGAGCGCGGTCGCGGAGCGCGTGAAGACGGAGGCCGGCTTGCCTGAGTCGACGAAGCCCGAGACGAGCAGGCCTTCACCGGCCGGGGTGGTGATGGGGGCGTTGGTGGTGGCGTCGTAGATCTGTGCGCTGTCCCGAAAGATCGCAAGAGACCGATGCCGGCAGTTACGGTGCGGAGTCACTGCGCACCGACGCTCGGATTTGCGCCGGCGCGCTCAGTTCGACCGAAGGGGGGCACCCCTGGCACAAGGACAAGCCAGGTGCCAGGGGTGCGGTCGAACAAGTCAGGGTCTGCCGCGAGGGTCAGCGTACGGCGTACGCCCTGATCAGGGTCTGTTCGATCTTGCTGCCGTTGGCGTCCCATGCCTTGACGCGCAGCGATACGTAACCCGATTCCGGGTTGCGCAGGGTCACCGTATAGCTGTCTCCCTTCTTGCTCTTCACCTTCGCGGGGTGCCAGGTGTCACCGTCGTCGGTGGACATCGTGACCTCGACCCCGCGGAGGTCCGGAGTGGTGCCGGTCTGGAGCGCGAACGCCAGATCGAAACGGTCGGTCCTGCCACCTCGGGCGGTGTTCTCCGCGTCCAGGTCGAAGCCGTACTTCGGCCAGAGCAGTGCGAGGTTCTCCTGGCCGCTCGCCGGTCGGGCGGACTTGAATGTCCATGCGGTGCTGGTCTGCGTGGACAGCGGGAACCACGCCGGGCGCTGGGTCTCCAGGGTGAGGCGGTAGGTAGCCGGGTCCGGGCTGACCGGCAGCGTGGTCAGCGAGAGGCGCGGCACCTCCTTGAGGAGCTTCCCGTCCTGGTACAACCGCACCGCCCGCTTGTCGGCTTCGTGTTCGAAGAAGCCGGCGTGCCCCTGACTGTCACTCATCTCCGGGACGGTGAGGGTGATGTTGTCACCCTCGCGGACCGCATGGTCGGCGAGCGGTCCGGCCGGGCCGTTCGCCGCGCCCAGCCAGGTCTCCTTGCGCTGCTCGCCCGGCTGGTAGGTGCGGACTTCGTCCCTCATCATGCGGGAGTTGTCGGCGCGGTCTGGGTAGACCCTGTGCCACCACCGTATGTCCTTCATCATCGGGTGCTTGCTGCCGGTGGAGTACCACTCCTCCCGGTCCACCGGCGCGTCGAAGGAGTCATAGGCGTCGGTGACAAGGCCGTCGTTCGGGCGGATCGGCGAGACGACGTCGCCGATCACGGTGCCCTGGGTGCTGCGGTAGTGGGACTTCATCACGGCCGAGTTCGTCGCGGTGACCGCGTCGACGGGGTCGGTCGGAATCCTGCCGGGAACCATCATCGCGATGTTGTACACCTGGGGAACGCCGGTGATGCCCCTCAGGTTGATGCGGGTGGTGCCGTCGGCCAGACGGTCGAGGAGCCCCGCGCCCTCGTCCTGAGTGAGTGACCAGGCCGGGATGGTGGAGCCGGTGGCGCGCGGCACGATGGTGGCGTACGGGCCGGGCCGGTCGTTGACGATGATCACTGCCTTCGCGCCGGCGCCGGCGGCCGCGGTGATCTGGTCAATAGGCTTCCGGGAGGCATCGCGGGTGACGACTGCGAGCTTGCCACCGAGATCCTTGCCGGTCAGGTCCTCCGGCCGCGCTGTGCCGGCGTCGACCGCCTGGAGCGTGCTGGTGCCGTACAGCCGGGCCGCATACACCACGGGTTCCAGCGGGAGCGTGCGTTCCTGCCCCGCATAGGTCGCGCGGATCACCGGCGAGTACCTGCGCTGCTGGAAGTGGAACCCGAACGAGCCGAGCTTCACCGGCTTGGTGGGCACCACGTAGGAGTGGTCCCAGAGCGGGCTGAACGCGCCCTTCAGGAAGTCGATTCCCCGCTTTCCGGGGAACTGCTGGCGGTATCCGAGCTTGGCGCCGCCCGTCGCCTCGGACTCCTTGGGGGTCGCGACCTTGACCTCCTTGCCCAGCCGGGCATCCAGCGTGATCGTCCGATCCGCCTTCAGCTCCACCACGGGCTCACCGGCGAGGGTGTAGTCCGTGACCTGGGACGAGGCCTTGTCCCTCGTGTGGACGACACCCATGACGGAGTAGCGTCCCTGCGGCACGGCGACCCTCTTGGTCCCGCCCTGGGGGAAGACCTGCTGGACAGCCCCCGTGTCCAGGTTGAACACCGCGAGTTCGCCACTGGCCGGCTCACCGTGCCGGTCGATTGTGTTGACGGTGAGGTCGACGGTGGGCGCCCCCTTCGTCGCGCCGACGGTGGTGTGGATCGCGGCGCCATCGGTCGCGGTGGCGGTGATGACACCGGTGTAGTCACCCAGGTCGCCGAGCTCGGGGTGGTAGGTCACCGTCACGCTCGCGGTGGAGTTCGCCGGGACCGTCACGCTGGTGGCGCCGAGCGTGAACGTGCCTTCCGGCGCGGGCCCGGTCTCCCCGGAAGAGGCAAGGCCGAGCGACAGCGTGGTGTCCGTCGCGGAGGTGTTCACATAACTGACCGTCTTGGTGATCGGCGCGCCCTCGGCCGACGACTTGCCCATGCTGACGACGGCAGGGCTGGAGTAGAACGGGGCGTCGATGGCCTTGGCCACATCGACCCGGCCGTTGCCCTGCTGGTAGGCGGTGTACGAGCCCTGCTTGGCCGTGCCGACCAGCACCTGCTTGAGCCGGCCGGCGGTCCAGTCCGGATGGCGCTGCGCGAGGATCGCCGCGGCGCCGGACACATGCGGGGTGGCCATCGAGGTGCCGCTGGCCGCGGTGTAGTCGGCGTCGACGGGGGTACCCATCGAGGTGCCGGCGGCACGCGCGGCGACGATGCCCACGCCCGGTGCGGTGATCTCCGGCTTGACCACGAAGGTGTCCTTGAGCGGGCCGCGGCTGGAGAAGTCCGCGAGTTCGTCCTGCTTGGACACCGCGCCGACGGTCAGCGCGGCGTCGGCGGCACCCGGCGAGCCCACGGTCGACTTGCCGGGGCCTGTGTTGCCGGCCGCGATGACGAACAGCGAGCCGGAGGACGCGGTGAGCTGGTCGACGGCCTCGCTGAGCGGGTCGGTGCCGTCACTGGGGGCCTCCGAGCCGAGGCTCATGCTGACGACGTCCGCGCCCTGGGCCACCGCCCACTCCATGCCGGCGATGACCCCCGACTGGGGGCCTTCACCGGCGCTGTTGAGGACCTTGCCGATGTACAGGTCGGCGCCCGGCGCCACACCCTTGTACTTGCCGCCCGACGCGGCACCCGAGCCGGCGATGGTCGAGGCGACATGCGTGCCGTGACCGTGGTGGTCGACCGCGTCGGGGTCGTCGGTGAAGTTCTGCGTCTGCTTCACCCGCCCCGCCAGATCAGGGTGGTTGGGGTCGAGACCGGTGTCGAGGACGGCCACCTTGGTGCCGGTGCCGTCGTAGCCCTTCGCCCACGCCTCCGGCGCGCCGATCTGCGGCACACTCTGGTCCAGCGTCACCTGCACCGGCCGGTCGAGCCAGAGCTTCTTGATGCCGTCGGCGAGCTTCGGTGCCTTCGTCGCGGCGGCGCTGTCGTCGTCGACCGCCTCCCAGAACGTCGCCGCCTTCTTCTTGTTCGCGCGCAGGGCCACCGCGTTGGCGCTGGGCAGTTCGTCGTCCTTCACCGAACCGGCCGGCGCGGCCTGCTTGAGCGACTTGCCCGCCTTGCCCGGCGAGCCCGCGAAGGTCGCCATCAGCGGCACGGCGGAGCGGTGCGCGTCGTCGTAGCCGTACTCGACCAGCTTGGTGACGTTGAACAGCTCGCGGTCGAGCTTGTTCGCGGCAAGGTACGGCTGTGCCTTGTCCGGGATGACATAGACCTCGTCGCCCACCTTGATGGAGGAGAACGCCGCCGGGGTGCCGTCGGGTGCGGGCGCGACCGTCGCCGCCTGCAAGCCGTTGGCATGGCGCTCCAGCGTCACGACCTCGCCCGTGACGAGGGTGAGCGTGTGTGTGACGACGACCGGGCCGTTCTGCTGCGGCTGGGTCGCCCGGGTGGCCGGCGATTCGGCGGCAGCGACGGCGGGGATGCCGAGCGTCCCGGCCACGCAGGCCGTGGCCAGCAGCGCTGTGAGTGCCCGATTCGAGCTGTGTGGCAAGCGCCGGAATATGGGGATGGTCAGGTGGACCGGGAACCTGGATGCCCCAGCCGGTAGTGACTGTCTCATGCGGCAAAGACCTTTTCTGAGGGGAGAATGCGCGCGGATACGGCGCGGTTGCGGGGATTCGGCATCGCGTCGAGTGGCTGCGATGAATGTGGTTGGTGCCAACCAGTGCTGCTTCAGGCCGATCGGTGGCGCAGCGCCGGGCGGCGATCGGCGCGTCCTGCTGCTGCGGCAGTGACCTGGCACCGGTCGGTCAGTCTGCGGGGTTGGCCCCGGAACCTAGCTGTGCCGGAGAGCCGGGGCGGATGGGCCGGTCGAGGCGATTCGTCGGATTCGACCGTGCGGCAGAAGGCTCGCGGACGCGGGGGGACGAGTGGCGACAGGCGGAGGCGTTGGTTCCATGCCGCTGAGTGTTGTTCACGCACAGGCCACCGCACGATTGGGCAGATGACCCAACTTTGCTGTCGCGCTCGCCTAACGGTGGGCGCCGGCCCGGCTGTCGACGACGACGCCGGCTTCGACGACCTTCACGGCCAGCGCCGTCCGGGACGACACCTCGAGCTTGCGCATGGCTGTCTCCACGTGCCGCGCGACCGTCTTCGGCGACAGGATGAGGACACCGGCGATCTCCCGGTTGGTCCGGCCTCCGACGAGCAGCCGGACCACGTCGAGCTCCCGGGGAGACAGCTGATCTCCGTAGCTTCGCCGTCCACCGTGCCACGACGGACGCTTCACCCCGACACCGGATGCACGCAGTGCGCGCATGACGCGCTCGGCGTCGCCACGAGCGCCGAGGGTGGACAACCCCTGGAAGGTTTCCGTGAGGACGGAGAGAGCCGCATCGGACTGGTCCGCACGTAGCAGACAGCGGGCCTGTCGTTCACGGCTGAGCAGGGCGTCGTACGGCCGCGGAAGGCCCTGCCACGCGTCGGCCGCGCGCGCGAACAGTTCGGCGGCACTGAGGGGATCGCCTTGGTGCTGGGCCAGGATCGCCCTGCAGGTCGACAAGGCTGCGTGCGGGCCGGGTGCGCGGCGATCGCGTACTCCCGCCGCGAAAGCGTCGACCAGGTCGCCGGCTTCGTCGGGGCGGCCGGCCATGAGTAGTGCCTCGGCCCGGACCGGGGCGATTTCGGTGGCCCAGATCCACGTACCTTTGCGTTCCAGGAACCGGATCGGCTCGTCGGTCAGCCGCAGCACGTCGTCGATCCGCCCGGCGCCGAGCCGGAGTTTGGCCAGGGCGCCGGCAGGTTCGACGGAATACTCCGCACCGCCATGTCGGTCCGCCTGTTCAAGGACGAGCCGCAGGCACTCGTCCGCTCTGTCCTGGGCGCCGCGGGCCGCATACAGCAAGCCGGTGACCATGGCCGGCGCCAAGCGACTCACCGGCTGCAGGAGTTCCTCGTCACCGGCCAGCGATCCGGCCCGGTCGGCCAGCCCGTCCCAGTCTCCGGTGAGCCAGTCCAGATGGGCCAGCGTCACCTGCCCGAGCCTGCGGAGCTTCCGGTACTGATACGTGTCGGCCAGCCCTGCGGCCAGCGTGAGCACCCGCCTCGCCTCCGGGTACCTCCCCCAGATCAGCGCCATGTGCCCGACGTTGAGTTGGCCGATCGTGATCTGCTGCCTCTCCGCGGCGGTGGATGCGTCATCGGCGATCAACGCCGCCTCCGCCCACCCCTCCTCCTCACCGAGCAGCAACAGCCCGCTCGCCCGTCCGACCCGGATGCTCAGCCGGTCCCCCGGCGCCATCGCGACCGGCACCTGCGCAACGCGCCGCAGCCACCTGAGGTGTTCGGCCGCCGGCGTCGTCGTCCCGTACGGCAGGCCGAGAAACACCATTGCGCGGGCTGCCTTCGCCGGGTCGTGCCCGAGGTCGGGCAGCGCTCGTTCCATCTCGATCCGGGATTGCTCGAAGGCCTCCATCTGCTGCAGCAGCCGAGCGACATGGAAGCGGATCTCCGCCGCCTCGCTCGGCGCCGGCTCACCGGTGTCCAGCACGAGGCGGAGAGCGTCCATAAGTTCGCGGTAGCGTTCGTGCCCGCTGAGCAGAGAGAACGGAACCTTGCTGGTCAGCCGCACCACGTCGGCGGGCGGCAGGTCGGCGTTGGTGAGCAGATCGTGCAGCAGGACGACCGTCGTCGCATCGTCACCCGAGGCGAGGGCGAGGTCGGCCGACTGTTCCGTGTACCGGCACCATGCCGTCGTGTCGCCGGCCTCCCGGAAGTGGCGCGCGAGCTGGGCGACCGGGGACGGGGTGGCGCCATCGAGGACGTGTGCGGCACGCAGGTGCATCGCCCGCCGCTGCGGCACAGGAATTGCCTCGTACACCGCGCGGCACGCCAGCATGTGCCGGAACGAGACCAGCCCGCGCTGGTCTTCCCTCAGCAGCCCCGAACCCACCGCCTCCGCCAGGCCTGCCGGCCTGCTCGCCGGATCGCCATCCGGAGCCATCACCTCAACGACGGTGTCCTCGGGGGCGGGGCCGGCGAGTACGGCGGCCGCGCGCAACGCCGCCTGCGCCGCCGGGCCGAGCCGTGCGCTGCGTTCCAGTACGACGTCCCGCACCGTCGGCGGTACGTCTATCTCACTCAGTCGTTGCCGCACCCAGGAATCACCCCGCCGGGTCGGGCCTGCGCGGTTCCACATCAGCCGGACGGACTCCTCGACCGCGAGTGGAAGCCCGTCGGTCCGGTCGTGCAGGATGGTCGCGAACTCGTCGGAAACCCGTTCCCCACCCAGCATCGAGGACACCAACGCGGCAGTCCCGGGGACGTCCAACGGCTCCAACGACAGCCGCAGCCGCGCCGCACCCGCCGGTTGCCGCGACGACAACCGCAGCAGCAGAGAGTCCGGCGCGATTTCCTCCGGGCGATAGCTCACAAGCAGACTGACCTGTTGTCGCGGACGTGATGCCAGGAACAGCAGAAACTCCAGGGTCGCCTCATCTGCCCAGTGCACGTCCTCGACCGCGAGCAACCCGATCTTGAGCCGTTCGAGGATCTCCTCGATGGCCCGGAACAGTCGGTGTCGTGCCGCTGCCGCGTCTTCGGCCGGTTCGGGTGTGGGCGGCAACGCCGATGCCCACTCGGGGAACAACGGCCGGAGCGCCCCCGCCAGCCCGCTCAGGCCGAGCCGGGCGACATTTTCGGTCGCCGGTCGGATCGCGTCCACCACCGGCCCGAGCGTAAAAGGCTGTCGAACAGCCGGGCAGGCCGCCAGCAGCACCCGCTGACGGGCCGGGGCATGCGCCGCGAGCAGCTCCTGGACCAGTCGGCTCTTACCGATCCCGGCCTCACCCTCGATCAGCACGACCACCGGTGGATCGGACAACGCCGCTCTCAAAGCGGCGAGTTCGCGCTCGCGTCCGACCAAGCCGGGTGATGCGATCGCCGGTAGGTCGCGTGCGTCGGAATCGCTGGTAGACATTCGCCCCACCGTGGGAGACAGACGACGGCGTGCCCGAACCGTCGTCTTCCGTGAACAATATGATCAGAGGCTACAAGGTGGGGTGGCAGGGGGATAGGCCACGTTCACAGGCGTGGTGCAGAAGGCGACCACTGCGGAGTCCTGGGGCTGAGGATTGTGTTGCCATCAGCCCGCCCGGGGCCGGGGTCTTCGTGTCACTTGCCTCAGCCTCACACCGGTCCGCTCTGCCGCCGTGGTGGCTACGGACCGGCGGACGCTGCACCGGCGCCGCACTCTCGCACCGCACGCGCGCGGTTTTGGGCAGCGGGTTCCCCGAAGGAGCGTCACGCGCTCTGCCGAGGCTCAGCAGTTGTCACCGGCAGAGCCGGATGAGCTGAATCCGCTGCCCGTGGTGGTCCAGTGGCTGTCAATGTCGGCGACCGGTCAGCTGCGACCTCGACGGCGCGCAGGGCGCGGGCGAGCCGGCCGCCTTCAACAAGGACCACTCTGCCGGACGTTCACTGCCTCGGCGACCTCAACCTGGCCGAGGAGTTGCTCGCCGAGGAGATGTCGCGGCTGCAGTGGCTCGGAGACGGAGTGCGGAGCCTGTGCTGTGTCCGGGAACTGCTTGCCGACCTGGTCGGTGCCGGCGCGCCTCCTTCGGCTGGGGAGCGAGATCATCCGGGCGAGCGTCGGCCCGGCGGAGCGTACCCCCACCTGCCGGGCCCGAAGATCCACCGAGCTGACGAACCGATTGATGTGACCGCGTGACGGAATACCGCCACGTGGGAAACCCGTCACGCACGGCAACCCTGAGTGATCCGTATGTCTGCCAGGATGCAGCCGCAGCATGGCATGTTCACGGTTCAAGTAGGGAGACTCATGCATCCCATAGCGCGCATAGCCTTGGGCGCGGCGACCGCCGCCGTCCTGGCCGTCACTGC
The DNA here is from genome assembly GCF_042882185.1 of Streptomyces sp. NPDC058239. NCBI lineage: Bacteria > Bacillati > Actinomycetota > Actinomycetes > Kitasatosporales > Streptomycetaceae > Streptomyces > Streptomyces sp. NPDC058239. The sequence goes on along the minus strand of NZ_JBHVWS010000041.1, from coordinate 55,650 downwards.
GGTCGCGCCTTCAGGGGCGGCGGATACGCCGCCTGACGGTGCCTCGGGAAAGAGGCCCGTCATCGGCAGCGGTGCCGCAGCAACGGGCGGCAAGCAGGTCGCGGTCACGCTCATCACCGGCGACAAGGTGCTGGTGACCACGGACACGTCAGGCCGCAGCTCGGCGGCCGTGCTGCCCCGTGAGGACGGCACACAGCCGATTGTGCAGACCTTTCAGATGGGCAAGGACCTCTACGTCTACCCGGAGGACGCCTCCCGGGCGATCGCCGAGGGCAAGGTCGACGAGCAGCTGTTCAACGTCACCGGGCTGATCCGCCAGGGATACGACGACACACACACCGACACGCTGCCGCTCATCGCCACCTACCGGAACAGCGTGAACGTTGCCGACAGCGCGCCGGCGGCCCCTCGTGGGGCCGAGCGGGGCCTGAGCCTCCCGGCTGTGGACGGCGTCGCACTCAAGGCCGGCAAGGACACTGCCGCCACCTTCTGGCAGGACGTCACCAACACCCGCTCACGTTCTGCCTCCACACTGAAGAAGCTGTGGCTGGACAGCAAGGTCAAGGCCACGCTGGACCGGTCCACCAAGCAGGTGCACGCGCCGGAGGCCTGGGCCGAGGGCTACGACGGCAAGGGCACCAAGGTCGCCGTGCTGGACACGGGCGTGGACGCCGAGCACCCGGACCTGGTGAGCCGGGTCGCCGCGTCCAAGAACTTCACGGACTCCAACAGCACCAACGACCGGCAGGGTCACGGCACGCACACCGCCTCCACGGTCGGCGGCTCCGGAGCGGCCAGCGACGGCCGCAAGAAGGGCGTCGCCCCCGGGACCGATCTGCTCATCGGCAAGGTCCTCAACGACAGCGGCTCCGGCGCAAGCTCCTGGATCATCGCGGGAATGCAGTGGGCCGTCGACCAGCAGGCCGATGTCGTCTCCATGAGCCTGGGCAACCCCGCGATCGGCGACTGCACCGACCCGCTGGCCGAGGCCGCGAAGCAGCTCTCGCAGAACACGCACACTCTGTTCGTCGTCGCCGCCGGCAACGCCGGCTCGGGCATCGAGACCGTCTCCTCGCCCGGCTGTGCGCCCGGCGTGCTGACCGTCGGCGCTGTCGACCGTGACGACACCACCGCGTGGTTCTCCAGCCGCGGTCCGGTGGCCGTCACCCACACCCTCAAGCCCGAGATCGCCGCCCCCGGCGTCGACATCTCGGCGGCCAACGCGGGCGGACGCGGCGTCTACGCGTACCAGACTATGTCGGGCACCTCCATGGCGACCCCGCACGTCGCAGGCGCAGCGGCCATTGTCCGCCAGGCCCACCCGGACTGGACCGCGCAGCAGATCAAGGCTGCCCTCGTCTCCTCCGCCCGCACCGGCGGCAAGGTCGCCGGCGCCGACCAGACCGGGGCCGGCGTCCTCGACGTGGTCGCGGCGGTGCACCAGAACGTGCTCTCCGCGCCCGCCGTCCAGGGCGGCAGTTACAACTGGCCGCAGGACACCTCGGACCGCACCACCGTGCAGGTGCCCTTCACCAACACCAGCTCAGGCGACCTCGCCCTGAGTCTCAAGGTCAGCGGTGTGCGCGGCAACGACGGCAGCGATGTCAACTCCGACGTCATCAAGCTGGAGCAGGGCAAGGTGACCGTTCCCGCGGGGGCCACCGTCCAGGTGCCGGTGCGGATCGACCCCACCGCCCGTCTCAAGGCCGCCCAGTACGGTGCCGTCACCGGCCGGATCACGGCCACCGGCAGCAAGGCGCACGTCTCCGTGCCGGTCACGCTCTACGTCCAGCCGGAAACGGTCACCCTCCGGGTCAAGGTCATCGACCGCAACGGCGAGCCCGCGACCGGCGCCTCCTCCCTGGACCTGGTCAGCCTCGACACCGACAAGGGCGAGCGCCGCAGCAACCAGGGCGCGACCGATCAGACGTACCGCGTGCGGCCGGGCGACTACGCTCTCGCCGGCTTCGTGGCCACCTACGATGCGAGCAATGCACCCGAATCCATCGGCTACCTCGGGCGCCCGCAGCTGCGGATCACCCGTGACACCACCGTCGTCCTCGACGCTCGCAAGGCCCATCGGCTGAGCGCGCACACCGACCGCCCCTCGACAGTGAGCCACACCACCTTCAGTTACGCCCGCACGTGGGACGACACCTGGCAGCTGAACGGATCGCTCTCGGCCGGCAGCACCGTGCAGAAGTTCTACGCCTCCGTCGACGGGCGCGCTCAGAACGGCTCCTTCGAATTCCGGCCCACCTGGCGCGCGACCGGGTCGCAGGGCGACTCGTCCTATGTCTACAACCTCTCGTTCCCGACCGAGGGCCCGCTGCGGTCGGACCGGGTCTACCGGCCGAGCGACTCCAAGCTGGCCCGGGTCACCGAGAAGTGGAATGCCCTCGGCAAGGAGGCCGACTACCTCGACGGGCTGTTCATCCTCCCCGCATGGAACAGAAACACCACTATCCCGGTGAGCCTGCTCGACCCGGTCCATGTGCCGGGCACCCGCGCCGCCTACTACACGACCGGCGACGACGCCTGGTACCACGGCGCGATGACCAGCTTCCCGTTTGCCGCGTTCATGAGCGACCAGTACCGCACCTACCGGGCCGGAGACCGGCGTACCGAGGAGTGGTACCGGGGCCTCCTGCGGCCGGCCGCGCCGCGTGACGCCGCCGGCAAGCCGGCGCTGGCCGCCGAGCGGCAGGGCGATCTGATCGGCTTCCAGAGCGCGCTCTGGCTCGATGCCTCCGGCGACCACTGGTCCTACGGCGGGTCGTTCGGCGACCTCGGTAACCTGGTGCTGAAGCGCAACGGTGAGCAGATCGCCACCAGCACCTATCCGTACGACGCGTTCGAGGTTCCGGCTGAGGACTCCGCGTACGAGCTCACCCAGAACCTGTCCAAGATCGACACCTCGGACCGGAACTGGCTGCGTTCCACCGCTCTCACCACCACCTGGAGCTTCCGCTCCCACCTGGAGCCGGAGGTCTACTCCCGCGGCCTGCCGATCCTCTTCCCGGCGTACGACCTGCCGGTGGACGGCATGAACACGCTGCCCGCGCAGAGCGGCATCAAGGTCGGCCTGTCGGCCGAGGGCCACGCCGGGTACACCCCGGGCACGATCACAGCGGCCTCCATGTCCTACTCCTACGACGGCGGCGCCACCTGGACCCAGGCGCCGACCGAGCAGCAGCACGGCAAGTGGACGGCCGTCCTCGACCACACCGGCGCCGCCGGCAAGCAGGTCACTCTGAAGGCCACCCTCACCGACTCCAACGGCAACGCGGTCACCCAGACCATCACCCGCGCCTACGACGTCCGGTAGCCACACAGTCCGGCCGGGCGGTCTCCCGCAACAGGGGCCCGCCCGGCCACCCACCTGCCGCCCCACGTGTGATCATCAGGGTGTACTGCAACCGTGCTTGAGGTGGCGAGGCCGCAGGTTGCTTGTTGGGCTGTGTACGGGTGGGGATGTTGACGCGGCCGTCTTTCATCTGCCGACCACCCGCGTAGCCCTGGGTTAGGGCGCGGGCGGCCACCCCGCGGGCATCGTGCTCGGCTGCAGCGAATGCTCGGTGATCGCCAAGGCCCGGATCCAGGACTACCGGCGCACCCTCGAACGTCGCTCCCAGCCCCTGCGCGTAGCCGCTGAACTTTTCCACAAAACTATGTATCTGGCTGTGCGCTACCGGGACCAATCGCAGTGCACCGGGCTTCAGCCCGGTGGTGAAGCGATTCTGAACGCTGCTCCGACCGGCAGACTACTGAACTTGATTGGGTGATGTCGGAGCCGTTCGCCTGACGGTGATAGGGCCGTTCCGGTAGCCCTGGACTGTGAGATACGCACAGGGCGGCGGGCTGACCGACGCCGGGAGGGCCGCGCGGGAGCGGGTTCGGCTGCAGGCCGTGGAACGCTTCGAGGGCGGGCAGAAGAACCTGGAGATCGCTGCCGCGTTGCGGGTCAGCGAGCGGTCCGTGGAGCGGTGGCGTCGCCAGTGGCGCGAGGGTGGCGAGGCCGGGGTCCTGTCGAAGGGATCTCCGGGCCGACCGAGGCTCAGTGATGCGCAGATCGCCAGGCTGGAAGGGGAGTTGGAGCGAGGGCCGCTCGTCCATGGCTGGGCGGACCAGCGGTGGACCCTGGCTCGGATTAAGACGCTGATCGGTCGCCCGTTCCACGTCTCTTACACGGACGAGGGCGTGTGGCTGTTACTCAAGCGGCATGGCTGGTCGTGGCAGCAGCCTGCCCGGAGGGCCATCGAGCGTGACGACACCTCAGTCGAAGCCTGGAAGAAGGAGACCTGGCCGCGGGTAAGAGCATCGCGGCGGAGCGCGGGGCCTGGATCGTCTTTGAGGACGAGGCCGGGCAGTCGATGACTCCGCCGCGTGCCAGGACCTGGGGCCGCCGGGGCTGCACGCCGGTCGTGCGGGTGCGCGGCCGCGGTTCCGGGGCGAGTGTCGATGGCGGGCATGACCTGCTACAAGGCTGGTGAGCGGGCCCGGTTGTTCTATGCCGTCCGGGAGTACGCCGGGCGCAAGGGCCAGCCGAAGGGCTTCGGCTGGCGCGACTTCCGTGATCTGATCGTCCGGGCGCGCATTCAGCTGGGCGGGCCGATCGTGCTGGTCTGGGACAACGTCCGACTACACCTGACGAAGCCGCTGCGCGAGTTCATCGACGCGAACGCCGAATGGGTCACCGTCGTTCAGCTGCCCACCTACGCGCCCGACCTCAACCCAACCGAGGGTGTGTGGTCCCTGGTCAAGCGTGACATCGGCAACCTCGCCGCCGCCAACCTCAGCCAAGTCACCCGCGCGGTCAAGCATTGGCTCAAGACGCTCCAGTACCGGCCGGACGTGATCGACGGCTGTCTCGCCGGCACCGGCTTGGCCCTGGGCACGTGACTCCTCGATGCCGAGTCCTGACTGTGTCGCTCGTCCGGCGACAGGAGACGATGCAACCCACACCAGCGCACGAAAGCGAGCAACTTCATGACGGAGCCCACTTCGATGGACCTTATCCACCTCGCCGATCCGGATGGGAACCGCTGCATCGTGCGCGTCACAGGACGGTTTCAGCCGGGCGTGCTGACCGGCCACGACATCCTGCACGCGGACGTACTCGCCTCCGCGAGCTTCGTCGACGCCCGGCTCGACCTTCACCTCTTCCAGCATGACCTGGACTCCTGGGAGCAGGCGCTGTCCAACCTGGGACCAGGCCAGACAGCCAGCATCGGCGGAGACCGCGGCCTGAGCCTCGACATCCACATGCACGAAGACGGCTGGCTGTCGATCCAGATCAGCGACCCGGACCGCCTTACGACGCTCCTGGGAACCCGGCCCGAGGGAGACTGGATCGCCGAGCACCGCGGGCGCCTGGAACAGGTCCGGCGGACCTGGCCCCGCGAAGTCGTCGAGACGGCCCCAGGGGCCTACGAGTGGAGCCCTGACCGCAAGCGGTGACCACCTGATCCAAGCAGCCGACATCACCCTTTCATGTTCAGTAGCTAGAGCGGGCGGTTCTGCTGCTCGATGTACTGACGGATGATCGACAGCGGAGCCCCGCCCACCGACCCGGCGAAGTACGAGCCGGACCACAGGCGCTGAGCCCGCCAGTAGTGCCGGACCAGTTCCGGGTATTCCTGTCGGAGTCTGCGTGAGCTGACGCCCTTGAGTGAGTTGACCAGCTTGGACAGGGCCACCTTCGGCGGGAGGTTCACCAGTAGATGCACGTGGTTGTTCTCGCCGTTGAACTCCACCAGCTCGCACTCAAAGTCCTCGCACACGGCGCGCATGATCTCTTCCATGCGCGTCAGGTGCGCGTCTTTGAAGACCTTGTGCCGGTACTTCGTCACGAAAACCAAGTGGGCGTGGAGGGCGAAGGAGCAGTGTCTGCCAGTACGGATGTTCTGATACTCGGCCATAAATCAACATGGTGCGATGCTGATCGTGCAGCTCAGGTACAGCTTCCGCCTGTATCCGAACGGTCCCCAGCGTTCCGCGGTGGCAAGGGCGTTCGGGTGCTCGCGGGTGGTCTACAACGATGCGCTTCGCGCTCGTGAGACCGCCCGTGTGGAGGGTGCGCCGTTCCCGAAGACCGGGGATCTGTCGAAGCTGCTGATCACCGACGCGAAGAAGACCGACCAGCGTGGTTGGCTCGGCGAGGTATCGGCCGTGGTGTTGCAATAGTCCCTGCGGGATCTGGATACCGCGTACCGGAACTTCTTCGATGGGCTCAAGGGCAAGCGACCGCGCATGGGCGCTCCCCGGTTCAAGAGCCGCAAGGACAACCGGCAGGCCGTCAGGTTCACCGCGAACGCACGGTGGAAGATCACCACGGGCGGGGACCTGTCGTTGCCGAAGATCGGCGATGTGCGGGTCAAATGGTCTCGCGTCCTTCCCTCCGTGCCGTCCACGGTCACCGTGGTCAAGGACGCTGCCAGTAGGTACTTCGCGAGCTTCGTCGTGGAGACCGACCCTGACCAGGCCCTGCCCGGGACGGATGCTCAGGTCGGTATCGACCTTGGCCTGTCCCACTTCGCGATCCTCTCGGACGGCACGAAGATCGACGCCCCGCGTTTCCTGCGCCGCGCCGAGAAGAAGTTCAAGAAGGAACAGCGACGCCTGTCCCGCAGGACCAAGGGCAGCAACAACAGGACGAAGGCCCGCATCGAGGTCGCCCGCGCTCACACACGGGTGGCCGACGCACGGCGCGAGTTTCACCATCAGCTCTCAACGAAGATCATCCGTGAGAACCAAGCGGTTGCCGTTGAGGACCTGGCGGTCAAGGGACTCGCCCGTACGCGCCTGGCCAAGTCCGTCCACGACGCCGGATGGTCGGCGTTCGTAGGGATGCTGGAGTACAAGGCCGCCCGGTACGGGCGCACCTTCGTACGCATCGGCCGGTTCGAGCCGACCTCTCAGGTCTGCTCGCAGTGCGGCGTCAAGGACGGCCCCAAGCCCCTGCACATCCGCGTCTGGGAGTGCGGGGCATGCGTGAGCCGTCCTCGACCGGGACATCAACGCGGGGGTCAACGTCGCCAAGGCCGCCGGACTGGCGGTGTCAGCCCGTGGAGCGCAGGTAAGACCGGTACTCGTACCGGCACAGCGCGGTGAAGCAGGAACCCACCGAGACGGTCAGACGACCGTGGTAGAAATCCCCGCCCTTCAGGGCGGGGAGCGGAAGTCAATGTCCGCCCTCGTCAGCGCGGGAGCGGGGCGGACTCACGACAGCCCGCTCAACTCCTGTGCCACGGGCACCTGTCATGGCGTTCCGGCCGTGCGGTGCGCAGAAGAGGAGAACCCCCTATGCGTCATCCCAGGCCATTGAGCTCATCCTCCAGCCGACAGGTGTCCGGACGAACTGGGTGGTCTTGCGGCCGGATCCCTCGAACCACTCGCCATCGAGGAAACCGGACTTGCTGTACTCGCTGAATCGGTGCGCGATGGACCCGAAAATCTCGGTCCGCTCGGCAACTTCCCATTCGGAGAACTCCGTCAGCGTCCCATCGGTGAGGATCTTCTCCCGGGGCTCGACGAACGCGTCGAGGTCGTAGATCACCGGCTCGCCCCCGACGTTCTTGATAATCATTCCTTGCGGAATGAACACCTCACGGACAGCGTCCACGTTCGGCCGACTTCCGCCGGTGTTGGTGAACGCACCGAGGAAGGAGCGCATCAGTTGGTCGAGCTCGGCCTTGACGTCGGACACGGATCCCCTCCCACAGGTGAAGCACCTCGCGCCTGATCGTCGCCCATTGCCGGCCTGTCGGCAAGGTCGACGTACTTGGTCCTGCCCCGGGCAGCCCCATGCACTCGGTGAGCGATGCCGCGAAGAACAATGTCCTGCCGGGATCCGGCCGGGCTGCCGACGGTGCTGCCCGCACGCGCGACCGGGACCATGACAGTGCCGCTCACGAGGCGGATGGGCCTGCTGCGTGGGACAATCAGGGGGATTGTTCCCGGCTGGCAGGTGGCGGGAGGAGCGGACATGGAGATCAAGCCGCAGGCGGCCGTCATCCCCGAGATCGACCAACTCGAGCAGGGGAAATACGGTCCCGTGTTTCCGAAGACACCGGCGTGTTACGGGTTCACCATCGTCGCGAAGGTCAAGCCGGGCCGGGCCGACGCGATGCGTGCCTACGGCAATACTTTGGCCGAGGCTCTGGAGGAAGACCCCCATCTCCTCGCGCCACTGAAGTTGCACTACCTGCGCTGGGTGCTCTTCGACGACGACACGCGCTTCATGTATCAGGGGATCTTCGATACCGACTTCGACAAGTACACCGAGGACGCCATCGCGCTTTTCGGCAAGGCGGGGGTGAACACGGCCTTCGAGAACCTCGAAGGATTCCCCGAGGACTGGCGGACCAACCCTGAGGCGTTCGTCAGGTTTGTGCGCGAACACCACTGTCCGAGCTTCATCGAGTACGGGGAGTACCCGTACGTGTCCGCTGATGAGATCAAGAAGGCTCTGCGGATCAAGGGTGCCCTGTCGGAGATGCTCGACCAGCTGCAGTGAGAGCGGGCTGTCGTGTGCTTGTCCCATTGCGGATCGGAGACGAGATGAGTGAGGTCAGGACCGCGCGCACCTACAACCAGAACCACGTCCCGCGCGAATACACCCCTGGTCGGCGACGGGTGAGCATCTACGTCTCGTGGAGCTATCCGGCCGAGTCGGGCAGGAATCCGGCTGAACTGGACAACCGGTTCTCCACGATGACGGAGGTCAGGCGGGTGGCGTGGCCTGCCTACGAGGACCCGAAGTGGTCCGACCCGTTGCAGTTCCAGCAGGGCATCGCCGGATCGCTGGAATTGTTCTTCTGGGCCTGGGTGCCGTTTCAGCAGTTCGTCGAGGAGGTCACCGGGCACCCCGTCCCGGTGTATCAGCGCATCGACCAGGCCGGATTCCGGACCCCGCTCGACGAGCGGGTACTGGCCGACACCGACACTCTCTTCGTGTTCGGGCTGGACCACATGGTCACCGGGCAGGAGGCCCGGCCCGAGGAGGTTGAGGCGCTGCGGGCCTTCCTCGGCCGGGAGGACGCCCGCCTGGTCCTGGGGCCTCACCATGACGTCGGGGCATCGGACGATCTGGCCGTGCGGGACGTGGAGTATCACCATCACGGCGATCTCTTGGTCCCCCGCCAGCAGCGATTCGCCACCTACGTCCGGGACTTGATGCAGGGCCTCGCGGTGCCGGTCGAGAACCGTTACGGACTGCGCCCCGCGGTGCGGGAGAAGAACGAGATCGCCCCGCTCTCCACGGTGAGGGACCTGGACGCGAAAGGGTGGCTGGAAGGGGTGACCAACTTCAACTTCCATATGCACCTGCCGCATTACGCCGTGACGACCGACGAGCCGGATGTCATCCACGTGCTGGCCAGGCAGCCGATCGACACCTCCAGGCCGCATCCGTTCACCGAGGCCGGCAACACCGAGTTCAACATGTTTCTGTGGATGCCTGCGAGCGGTGAGCGGGCCGGCGATGTGCTGCTGGCGGACTCCACGATCTTCAGTTCGCTGTTCGGCGGCGACGAAAGTCTGCGGAGATTCTGGCGGAACCTCGTTACGAAGTAATGTCGCAGGGAGGCGACCGTGAGCGGGCCTACGCAAGTCGCGTTGGAACTCGACGACATTCAGCGCGGGGTTCTCAGCCCTCGGCCGACCCCCTACGCGGCGACCTACCTTGTGTTCCGTGTCGATGACCGGGCGGACGGGCGGGAGCTGATGCGGCGCGCGAGCGCGGTGGTGACCTCCGCCGCCGACTCGGTCAGCCCCCGGGGGGACACCTGGGTCAGTGTCGCGGTCTCCTGCCACGGTCTGGAGGCCCTGGGTGTGCCGCGCGCATCACTGGACACGTTCGCCTGGGAGTTCCGGCAGTCGATGGCCGCCCGGGCCAGAACACTGGGCGATGTCGGTGAGAGCAGCCCCGAGAACTGGGAAGCGCCGCTGGGCACGCCGGATGTCCATGTGGTCCTCACGGCGGTCGCGCCCGACCCCCAACGGCTGGAGGCGGCCCTCGATCGGGCCCGCCCCGCGTACGACCACCTTTCCGGTGTGACCGCGATCTGGCGGCAGGACTGTTATGCGCTGCCCACCGAGACCGAGCATTTCGGCTATCGCGACGGCGTCAGCCATCCAGCCGTCGAAGGAAGCGGCATCGCCGGGTCGAACCGGCTGGAGTCGCCCCTGAAGGCCGGGGAGTTCGTGCTCGGCTACCGGGACGAGATCGGCGGTCTCCAGACCCCGCAGCCGGAGGTGCTGGGGCGCAACGGCAGCTACGCGGTCTTCCGTAAGCTCCACCAGGACGTCGCCGCGTTCCGGCGCTATCTGCGGGACAACGCCACTTCTCCCGATGACGAGGAACTGCTCGCGGCCAAGGTCATGGGACGCTGGCGCAGCGGAGCCCCCCTCGCGCTCAGTCCGCAACACGACGACCCCGCTCTCGGTACCGACCAGGACCGCCGCAACACGTTCCTGTACGAGCGGGACGATCCGGCGGGATTCATCACGCCCGGCGGCTGCCACATCCGCCGGGCCAACCCCCGCGACGCCTCGGTGGCGGGAGAAGTGCGACTGCACCGCATGATCAGACGCGGCGCCGTCTACGGACCGCCGCTGCCCGAGGGGGTCCTGGAGGACGACGGGGCCGACCGCGGCCTGATGTTCGCGTTCATCGGAGCCCACCTCGGGCGGCAGTTCGAGTTCGTCCAGTCGGAATGGATGAACGACGGCGTCTTCTTCGGCGCGGGCAGCACCAAAGACCCCGTCACCGGATCCCACGACGGAGTCACCGGCCTCACCATTCCCCGGCGGCCGCTTCGACGGCGCCTCACCCCACTGCCGCGCTTCGTCGTCACCCGCGGCGGCGAGTACTGCTTCCTGCCGAGCCGGAGTGCCCTGCGCTGGCTCGGGGAACTCCAGAACTGACAGGGCGGCCATGCACGCCGGGGCACCACCCCGGGGTGCTCCGCCGCTCAGGGGCGCTCCGCCCTGCGCGGGCGACCGCATCCGTAGCTACTGGCACGCCCACCGCGCTGCGCATGCGGCGTCTTCCTGTGGTTGCCGCCGTCGAACCAGATCGGTTCAGTCCGTGGACGCCTTCTGCTCGACGACGATCTCCCGCTTGACGATTTTGCCCGTTGCTCCCTTGGGGAGTGCGTCGGTGAATGTGACGATCCGCGGATACTTGTAGGCCGCCACCCGCTGTTTGACATGGTCGCGTATTTCATCGGCCGTGATCTGTGCACCGTCCCGGAGGGTCACGACGGCGGCTACCTCCTCTCCGTAGATCTCGTGCGGGACGCCGACTACTGCGGCCTCGGCGACGGCCGGGTGTTCGTAGAGCACCTCCTCGATTTCACGTGGGTAGACGTTGTATCCGCCGCGGATGATGAGGTCCTTCTTCCGGTCCACGATGAAGTAGTAGCCGTCCTCGTCGACGCGGGCCAGGTCGCCGCTGTGGAACCACCCGTCCCGGATGGCATCCGCGGTCGCGTCCGGACGATTCCAGTAGCCTTTCATCACGTTGTCGCCGCGGATCGCGATCTCACCCACCTCGCCCGGGCCCACCGAAGTGCCGTCGTCCGCCACGACCTTGAGCTCGACCCCGCGGATCGGGAGGCCGATCGAGCCGGCCTTGCGTGCCCTGTCCGGGGGGTTGAACGACGCGACGGGCGAAGTCTCCGACAGCCCATAGCCCTCAAGCACTGTGACGCCGAATGTATGTTCGAATTCATGCAGAACCTCGACCGGCAAGGAAGCACCGCCGGAAACGGCCAGGCGCAGTCGTGAGAGGTCGTAGCCGTCGGGGATCTCGGTGTGGAGCAGGGCTGTGTACATCGTGGGGACGCCCAGGAAGATGGTGGCCCCGTCGTGATGCATGATCTCCAGCGCCTTGGCCGGCTCGAACCGCGGCAGCAAGGTCAAAGTGGCGCCCGCGGCGACGGCAGTGTTGAGAGCGCAGGTCTGCCCGAAGGCGTGGAACAGCGGCAGGCCCCCGAACAGTACGTCGCCCGGCCCGACGTGGAGCAGCGTCTCGGTCGCGGTGGCCGCGTTGGTCATCAGGTTGCGGTGGGTCAGCTCGGAGCCCTTCGGGGTGCCTGTCGTGCCCGATGTGTAGAGAATCACGGCAGTGTCGTCCTCCGCCCGGTCGGCGACCTGGGGCATCGGTTCGGTGGCCCGCACTTGGGTGTCGAACGCCGTCGAGTTGGTGACCAGGCAGTCGGCCCCGCTGTCCGCCGCGGCCGTTGTGACCTGGTCCGCGCACCGCGGGAGTGTCACCACGATCCGCGATCCGGAATCCCGGAGAGTGAAGGCTATTTCACGGGCCTTCAACAGCGGATTCATCGGTACCACCACGCCACCGCAGCGGAGGATGCCGTAGTACGCGACCGGGAACCAGGTGACGTTGGGCATGACCAACGCGACGCGGTCGCCCGGCCGGACGCCCTTGGTCTGCAACAGTGTGGCGAACCGCGCGCTTGTGTCGTTCAGTTGGGCATAGGTGAGGGTGATCTCATCCTGGCGAACGGCGACGCGGTCGCCGTCGGCCCGGGCGGATTCGGTCAGGAGCGTGGCGAGGTTGTTCATTCGGTTTCCTCCTGGATCTGGGTTGGTGGCGGTCGCCGTTGGTGCCGGCAGCCGCTGAGGACCACGGAGTTCTGTGTCGCGATCACGTCGCGGGGGGCAACCCCGCCGCGAACGGGACCGCCGCCGGTGCTGTGCGGATCTCCCCAGAAGTCGGGTGGCAGGCCGCGTTCCTGCCGCACGGCCAGCCACAGCCGCAGGACGTGGCGCTTCAGTTCGGGCTCGGCGAAGTCCTCATATTCCGTGCGGGAATGAAGAACCGCATGGTTGTTGAGGAACAGCAGGTCGCCGACCTCGAAGTCGACCTCGAGCCGGAACTCCGGTGACCCTGCCAGTGCGTCGACGAGGTCGAACAGTTCCACGTCCGTCGGCTCCAAGCGGGGAACGTCAGGAAAGCGCTGTGCGGATTCGAGGTAGCAGCGGTTGTAGCGCATGCTGAGCTTGTCCCCGCTCCAGGACGCGAGCGGGACAGCGGCGTACGGGCGCTCGCCGGGGGCCTGCTCCTCCCGTAGGTCGAGGAAATGTGTGCGGTAAAGTCGCCCGAGCAGATCCGGTCGCCGTGCCAGGACGGCGTTGTAGACCGCTGCCGAACTGACGACGGCAGTCCGTGCGCCGGAGCGGGCCGCTCGCAGGCACAGCAGCCCGAGGACATCGGATCCGTCGGTGTGGAACAGCAAGCTCGCTCTGGTCTGGTATCCGCGCGTTCCCGGGTCGGCAAGGCTACGGCCGGTGTCCCGGGCGTGGCCCAGCATGTGGCCGGATGCGTTCTGCGACACCGGAACACCCAGATGCCGGCCCACTCCCCAGAAAATGGTGCTCGCCGCCGCCTGGCTGTATCGCTCGACCGGAATGCGTTTGACGAGCACGAATCCCCGTCCGTTCTCCAGTACGCCGGCGATGCGTTCCAGTTCGCCGGCCAGGGTCGGCAGCGGAAAGTCGCCGGCGGTCATCTTCAGCAGTGGAAGGCCCCGCGCACGCACCGCGCGCAGGGCCGCCTCGAGTTCGTCGATCTGCGCCGGCGAGAGCCGCAGGACCCATTTCTCGGAGTCCGCCAGGTCCGGACCCGCCCACACGGCCGGCCCGGTGCAGGGCCGACGCAGCATGTTGATCACGCTTGTCATGGTGACCTCCCTCAGGCCGTACGTCTCTCTTCGGACTCGTGTGCAGCTCATTGCCGGCTGGAACAGGAATCGTGCGTACGACCTCTGGCTTTTCTTTGTGGAATATTTCTGACGGCTTCGGTGCGTGTCATTGCCCCGAATCCATTGATCTGCTGGAAATCCCGTGCCGCCGTTTCAGAGATGGTCAGCATTTGAACTTTTTGCGATGGTGTTCTCCGCTGGAATTCCGATCGGCCGGGACGCCGTATCCAGGCGGAGAAACCCACCGCGGTGGTGCAACGCTAGGTCACGGCGTGCCCCATGGCTTGACTTGACGTGACATCTCACTTATCACTTGGGGACAAAGCCCCCTGGAGCGCGCCCATGAAGCCTCTTGTCCGCAATGCAGCGCTGAACAACTATGTCGAGGTCAGCCAGTCGCTGGGCATCGATCCGCGGGCCTTGATGAAGCACGTGGGCCTGGACCCTGTCGGCCTCGCGGTCCAGGACAGATGGATCCCCGGCACGGCGGTCACCCAGCTGCTCGAACTCTCGGCGGTGGCCTCACGGCGCGGGGACTTCGGCCTGCTCCTTGCCGAGCGGCGCAGCTTCTCCAATCTCGGCCCCATCAGTCTGGTCCTGCGCGACGAGCCCGATGTCCGCAGCGCCCTCGAACTTCTCGTCCGCCATGAGCACATGTACAACGAGATGCTCCGCAGCCGGCTCTCCGGGGCGAACGGCCTGGCCACCCTCAAGGTGAGCCTCGAGCTGGGTGAGGCCATGGCCGCCCGCCAGGCCACGGAGCTGGCTGTGGGTGCCTTCCACGGGGTCCTCCGCAGTTTTCTCGGTGCCCGGTGGCAGCCGCTGTCCGTGTGCTTCACCCACGACGCGCCGGCGGATCCCGGTACCCACCGGCGCCTCTTCGGTCCCGTAGTGGAATTCGACCGGGAGTTCAACGGGATCGTCTTCTACGCCAGCGATCTCAAGGCTCCCAACCCCATGTCGGACCCGCTGCTGCGGACCTACGCCCGGCAGTATCTCGAGTCCATCGCGGTCTCGAAGGACACCACCGTGCTGGACCGCGTGCGTGAGCTGATCGAAGTCCTGCTGCCCACCGGGCGCTGTTCGATCGAGCAGGTCGCAGACAGCCTCGGCATCGACCGGAGGACGATCCACCGGCACCTCGCGGTCTCTGGCGAGACGTTCTCCGCCGTTCTCAACGCCACACGTACCCAGCTCGCGGAGCAGCTCGTGGCGAACCCGCGCCGCTCGTTCACGGAGATCTCCGGGCTTCTGGGATTCTCGGCACCGAGTGCTTTCTCGCGCTGGTTCCGCGAGCGGTTCGGCTGCAGCCCGAGGGAGTGGCGGGTCCGCGGTACCAGGCAGCAGCTTTCCGGCGAGGAGTGACCACCAAGGTTTCTGCGGGGACGTGGAACGGCCGGTCACGCCATATCCCGGCATGACCCCGCCCGGGTCCGGGGACGACGGCCGCGAGGGCAAGGCATGTCCCCAAGCGGTAAGTCTTCTGTCACCTTCGGTCAAGCGCGCGCCCTGGCCCGCCCTTAACGTTGCCTCACCGCAAGGGACATGGCCGATCCCACGAGGACGGGCAGAAATCCTGCCCGCAGCCGAATGTTCCCTCCCGGGCCCGCTGATCGTATCCGAGCCCCCGGCGAGCCCGGGAACCCCCTGAATTCCCGCGTCCGCTCCTCGCAAGCCCTCCGGGCCTCGCATCGAAGGCAGTGATGCGTGCGGCGAGTGAAGACCCATCCGACAAAGGAGATGGACCATGCACTTCTTCGACGACTCCCTGTATCCGGAGAACCAGGAGAGGCTGGTCATCCAGGCCGCGCCCTACGGGCCGGAGTGGTTGCCCGGTGACGCCGACGACCTACCGCTCACCATGGACGAGCACGTGCAGGCGGCCGTCGACTGCTACAACGCCGGTGCCACGGTGCTGCACATCCATGTGCGCGAGCTGGACGGCCACGGATCCAAGCGCATCTCCATGTTCAACGAGCTGATGGCCCGCCTGCGCGAGGCTGTGCCGGACATGGTCCTGCAGATCGGCGGGTCGATCTCCTTCGCCCCCGAGGACGAGGGCGGCGACGCCAAGTGGCTCAGCTACGACACTCGCCACATGCTGGCCGAGATCACTCCCAGGCCTGACCAGGTGACGATCGCGATCAATACCAACCAGATGAACATCGTCGAGCTCTTCGACGACGAGGACATCGAGGGCACCTCGATCGCCAAGCCCGGCTACTACAAGGCCTATCGGGACATGGTGGTCGAGGCAGGGCCGGACTTCTACCTCGAGCACCTCAAGCGGCTCCGTGCCAACGGCATCCAGCCGCACTTCCAACTCGCCAACATGGCGCAGCTGGAGACCGTGGAGCGGCTGATCCGAAAGGGCATCCACAGCGGGCCGCTGGTACTCAACTACGTTGCCATCGGCGGCGGGTTCGCCGGCCGGCACCCGGCCGACCTGATCGAGTTCATCCGCCGTGTCCCGGACGGCGCCGTGCTCACCATCGAGGCATCCATGCGCGCGGTGGCGCCGATGAACGCGATCGGCATCGCCCTCGGCACGCACGTGCGGGTGGGCAACGAGGACAACCTGTGGCGGCACAAGGGCGAGCGGATGTCCTCCGTGGAGCAGGTCGAGCAGATGGTCAAGATCGCCGATGCGCTCGGGCGTGAAATCGCCACCGGGCAGGAGGCGAAGAAAATCTACAAGATCGGCGAATGGTATTCGGACACCGACGAGACCCTGGCCCAGCTCGGCATGGTGCCCAACCGCCGCCCCGGCCGGCGCGGTTCCATGCTGCGCGACCTCAAGAGCTGAATCGACCCCACTGGCGGCGGCCCGGGTTCCTGCCCCGCCGCCGCCCCACACACGAGCAAATGGAGCACGCCTTGGCACACGCCATTCGATTCCACGAAACCGGTGACCCTGAGGTCATGCGGTGGGAACAGGTCGTCGTCGGCGACCCGGGTCCGGGCGAGGTACGGATCCGGCATGTCGCCGTCGGACTCAACTTCGCCGACACCTATTTCCGCACGGGCCTGTACCCGGCTCCGCTGCCTGCGGGGCTCGGCGTGGAGGCCTCGGGTGTGATCGAGGCCGTGGGCGAGGGTGTGTCGCATGTCGCCGAGGGCGACCGCGTGACCTACACCGGCAGTCCGCTGGGTGCCTACAGCACTGAGCGGGTCATGCCCGCGGATTCACTCATCAGGCTGCCGGACGAGATCGACTGCGAGACCGCCGCGGCGATGACCATGCGCGGACTCACCTCGGCGTACCTGCTGCGCCGGATCCACCCGCTGAATTCCGGCGATACCGTGCTGCTCCACGCGGCGGCCGGCGGCGTCGGTCTGATCGTCTCCCAGTGGGCGAAGCTGCTCGGCATCACGGTGATCGGCACGGTCTCCAGCGAGGAGAAGGCCGAGGTCGCCCGCGCCCACGGCTGCGAGCACATCATCTACTACCGGCGCGAGAATGTGGCCGAGCGGGTGCGGGAACTGACCGACGGCAAGGGCGTCCCGGTCGTCTTCGACAGTATCGGCAAGGACACCGTCGCCGGATCCATGGCCTCGCTGCAACGCCGCGGCCTGCTGGTGTGTTTCGGCACGGCCTCCGGAGTCCCGCCGCTCGACGCCATGCAACTGGCCATCCACGGCTCGCTGTTCGTGACCCGCCCCGCGCTGGCCGACTACATCGCCGAGCCGGCGGAGCGGGACGCCCTGGCCGGGGAGTTGTTCGGGCACGTCGCGGCCGGTCGCATCAAGATCGAGACGAACCAGCGCTACGCCCTTCAGGACGCGGTACAGGCCCATCGTGACCTGGAAGCGGGACGGACCACGGGATCTTCCGTCTTCGTCCTCTGAGCTCGCCGTGCCCCGCACGTCACCCCAGGAGTGAGCACATGCCCCAGACTGTCCACCCGAAGGAAGCCACGCCCGCCCTGGTGCGTCCGGGCGTCCTCCGTACGTTGATCAAGGTTGAGCCGCTGACCTGCACCATCGGCGCCGAACTGTCCGGTTTGAACCTCGGCGACGCCGTGCGCGACGGCGACCTGTTCTCCGAGATCAAGGCGCTGCTGCTGCAGTACAAGGTCCTGTTCCTGCGTGACCAGGACATCACCCGCACCGAACACATCGCCTTCGCCGGGCGCTTCGGCCCGCTGGAGGACCATCCGGTGGTCGGCAGCGACCCCGACCACCCGGGGCTGGTCCGCATCTACAAGGATCTGGACAGCAAACCCGAACACTACGAGAACGCGCTGCACTGTGACGCAACCTGGCGCGCGTGCCCGCCCATGGGCGCAGTGCTGCGCTGCGTGGAAACACCAGAGGTGGGTGGTGACACGATCTGGGTCAACATGGCTGAGGCCTATCGCAGGCTGCCGGAGCACATCAAGAAGCAGATCGCGGGCCTGCGCGCACGGCACAGCATCGAGGCGACCTTCGGTGCCGTGATGCCGACGGAGCAACGTCACGAATTGAAGGCCCGCTTCCCGGACCCGGAGCACCCGGTGGTGCGTGCCCACCCGGAGACCGGCGAGCAGATTCTGTTCGTCAACGCCTTCACCACGCACTTCGTCAATTACCACACGCCCGAGAACGTGCGCTTCGGCCAGGACTACGCGCCCGGAGCGGGCAGTCTCCTGAACTACCTGATCAGCCAGGCGGCCGTCCCCGAGTACCAGGTGCGCTGGCGCTGGCAGAAGAACAGCGTCGCCATCTGGGACAACCGCTCCACCCAGCATTACGCCGTCCAGGACTACTGGCCCGCCGTCCGCAAGATGGAGCGCGCGGGGGTTGCCGGCGACCAACCTTTCTGAGCCCCGACCAGAGACGAAAAGGTGATGCCAATGGGACTGCGCACTGCCGGCACAACGGTGCCGGGGACGTCTCCCGCCGCACCGGCTGTATCCCGTAGCTATGCCTGGCTGGTGTTCGCCCTCGGTTTCGGGCTTCTGCTGTCCGACTACATGTCGCGACAGGTCCTCAACGCGGTTTTTCCCCTGTTGAAAGCGGAATGGCTGCTCTCCGATGCCGAGTTGGGCTCTCTCAGCGGCATCGTGGCCCTGATGGTCGGTGTGCTCACCTTCCCCCTGTCGCTTCTGGCGGACCGCTGGGGCCGGGTCAAGATCTTGGTCATCGCCGCGACGGCGTGGAGCCTGGCGACCCTGGGCTGCGCCGTTTCCGCGAGCTACGGCCAGATGTTCCTGGGCCGGTTCATGGTGGGCGTCGGAGAGGCGGCCTACGGGAGCGTCGGCATCGCGGTGGTCCTGAGCGTGTTCCCCATCGGTTTGCGGGCCACGCTCTCCGGGGCCTTCATGGCGGGGGGGTCGTTCGGATCCGTGCTGGGCGTGTCGGTCGGCGGTGTGATCGCCCAGGAGCATGGCTGGCGCTGGGCGTTCGGCGCGATGGGAATCCTCGGACTGGTCCTGGCCGCGGTCTACGGCATTGTGGTCACCGAGAAGAGGCTCGGCCCGGCGTCCCTGCGCAACAGCGCTGTGTCCGGCGAACGCATCCCCATCCGGACCCAGTTGCCGCGCCTGTTCTCCTCGGTCTCCGTGGTCTGCGCCTACATCGGCAGCGGGCTGCAGATGTTCATCGCGATGGCCCTGCTCGCGTGGATACCCAGTTTCCTCAACCGGTACTACGACATGCCTCCTGCGAAGGCCGGCCTGGCCGCCGGGGTCTTCGCGCTGATCAGTGGCATTGGCATGATCCTCTGCGGGATCGTCGCGGACCGCCTCAGCCGGAAGGCCGCGGCCCGGAAGTGGATTGTTGCGATCGTCTGCGCTCTCGGGTCGTTCGTGCTGCTGATGGCGGGATTCCACTTGCCGGTCGGCCCGCTGCAGCTTGTGCTGATCGCGGCCGGGACCCTGGTGGCCGGCGGCACCGCCGGTCCGGCGGCCGCCATGGTGGCCAATCTGACCCCCGCCGCCATTGCGGCGACGGCTTTCGCCACCCTCACTCTGGCCAACAGCCTGCTCGGGCTGGCCCCCGGGCCCGCGGTGACGGGCATGCTCGCGGACCACCTGGGCCTGCTCGGCGCACTGCAGTTGATCCCGCTCGTCGCGCTCGCGGGCGGCGTGGCCTTCACCATCGGCAAGTTCTCCTACGAAAATGACCTGCGCCGCCTGGGGCTGCTCCCCGACCTGGCGCTCAAGACCCCGGAGTTGCAGTCATGAGTCTCAGCGCACAGCCGACGGTCGTCATCGTCCCCGGACTGCGCGATCATGTGCCGGACCACTGGCAGACCGTCCTCGCCAACAAGATCGCCGACGCCCGAACCGTTCCCCCGCTGGAGAAGGACAGGCTGAGCCGCGATGCCCAGGTCGCCGCACTCGACGAGGCGCTGTCGGACATCTCCGGGCCCGTCGTACTGGTTGCCCACAGTGCCGGCGTGATGACCACCGTGCACTGGGCGCAACGACACCGGCGTCCCGTCAAGGGCGCACTGCTGGCGGCGCCGCCGGACTTCGACACGCCGCTGCCGGAGCGCTACCCAACCCTGGAAGACCTGCGCGAAAACGGCTGGACGCCGACGCCGCGGACACCCCTGCCCTTCCCCAGCATCGTTGCGGCGAGCACGAACGACCCCCTGGCCGCTGCCGATCGCGTCGCTGATCTCGCCAGGGCATGGGGGAGCCGCCTCGTGGACCTCGGCCCGGTCGGACACCTCAACCCTGCCTCCGGCTACGGCGTATGGCCCCGGGCGGAGGAGTTCGTCCGCGAGTTGGGCCAAGCCTCGTCCGACATGTCCGCCTGACCGACGACGGCCTTGCCTCGCGGCTCCCTCCTGCCCGCGCCGGGCAGGAGGGAGCCGCGTGCCGCCGAGCACCCCTCGTTGCAGACATGTCGATGCGGTCCCGTAGGCGCTTCCCCCGGCCGGCCTCTACGCACCGGTCCCCACCCGCACGACCCCGCCCCTGGAGGCGCTGATGAACACCGATGCCAACCTGCTGTGGTCCCCCAGCCGCTCGACGGCCGAAAGCTCCAACATCGCCGGCTTCATGCGCTGGCTGAGCGAAACGCGGCGACTGTCCTTCTCCGACTACACGGAGCTGTGGCGGTGGAGCACCACCGACGTGCCCGCCTTCTGGTCGGCAGTATGGGAGTTCTACAGCCTCGACGCCGTCAGCGGCTACGACGCGGTGCTGGCCGACGCGTCCATGCCCGGAGCCTCCTGGTTCGGGGGAGCACGGATGAACTTCGCCGAGCGATGCTTCGCCCGTACCACCGACGAGCGCCCGGCCTTGATCAGTGTCTCCGAAGGCGGCGTTCCGGTCGAGACGTCGTGGCGGCAGCTCGGACGCGACGTCGCCGCTCTCGCCGCATCCCTTCGCGAGATGGGCGTGAGGCCCGGTGACCGCGTTGCCGGTTACCTCCCGAACACGTCGCATGCCGTGGTGGCGTTGCTGGCCAGTGCTGCTGTCGGCGCGGTGTGGACCGTGTGCTCGCCGGACTTCGGTACGTCCAGCGTGCTCGCGCGGCTGCAGCAGGCGCAGCCGACGGTTCTGGTGGCCGCAGACGGCTACTCCTACGGGGGGAAGAAAATCGACCGACGTGCGGCGGTCGCTGAGATCGCGGACGGGCTGCCCACGGTCCGGCATCTGATCACAGTCGGCCACCTCTCCACCTCCTCAACCACCTCACCGTGGTCGCAGCAGCCTCAGCTGGAGCAACACACATGGTCCACGCTCCTCGACAACCAGGCCGAACTCACCTTCGCCGACGTCGCCTTCGACCACCCCCTGTGGATCTTGTGGTCATCGGGCACCACAGGCGTACCGAAGGGCATCGTGCAGGGTCACGGCGGCATCGTCGTCGAGCTGCTCAAGGCCCTCGGTCTCGGCGTCGACCTGCGGAGCGATGACCGCTACTTCTTCCATACGTCCACCAGCTGGATGGTGTGGAACTTCATGGTCGGCGGCCTGCTGCACGGCGCCACGATCGTCCTGTACGACGGCAGCCCCACGTACTCCGACGTCAACGGCGTCTGGAAGGTCGCCGAACAGACGCGCGCGACGATGGTCGGCGTGGGAGCGGCCTACCTGGTCGCCGCAGAGAAAGCGGATGCGTACCCAGCAGCTGAGATCGATCTGAGCGCTCTGCGGTCCATCCTGCAGACCGGCTCATCGCTTCCCGGCAGCACGTGGCGCTGGGTTTACGACCGTCTCGCCCCCGACGCCTGGTTGCAGTCGATCTATGGAGGGACCGATGTCTGCTCGGTCCTCGCGGGGGGCTCCCCGCTCCTGCCGGTGCGGGTCGGCCGGATCCAGTGTCCCGCGCTCGGCGTTGCCATCGCCGCCTGGGACGCCTTCGGACAGCCGCTTGTCGGGGCGCAGGGGGAGCTGGTGGTGACGGCACCGCTTCCCTCGATGCCGCTGCACTTCGTCAACGACCCGGAGAATCAGCGCTATCTGGCGAGTTACTTCGATGTCTATCCCGGAGTCTGGCGGCACGGCGATTGGGTCACGGTCGAACCGGACCTGTCGGTCGTGGTGGCGGGACGTTCGGATTCAACACTCAACCGTATGGGCGTGCGGATGGGTTCCGCCGACATCTACGCCGTTGTCGAGCAGCTTCCCCAGATCGCAGACAGTCTGGTCATCGGCGCCGAACTGCCGGACGGCCGGTACGTCATGCCGCTCTTCGTCGTCCTCGCCGAAGGGGAATCCGTCGACGACACACTTCGGAGTGCCATCGCGACGTCGATCAAACACACGCTCTCGCCTCGGCACGTTCCGGATGTCATCGTTCCGATAGCTGCCGTGCCGCGCACCTTGACCGGGAAGAAGCTGGAGGTCCCCGTCAAGCGCATCATCCAGGGAGCCCGTGCCGCTGATGTGACCGCTGAGGGCGCCGTCACCCACCCCGAGATGCTGGCCTGGTTCGAGAGGTTCGCCACCAGGCTCCCTTCCGGACACCGACACGGCCGACAAGACGGTAAATGATCTTCATGTTCCTTCCTGGGACGGACCGCGTCACCGGATCCATCACAAGCGTCGCGGAACGCGCAGAGCCGCGCGCGGCGGCACCAACCCGCTGTGCTGCGCCGTCAGCTCGATCGGTCACGGCTGCACAGTAGAACCGGGCACTGATCGCGGAGCCGACTCGCCTCGTATCGAGGGCTGTGCGGGAATCCCGACTTCCCCTGCAATCGCGGACTCCACGCTGCGAGGGGGTGCGCCACGAAGCACCGTGTGAACGAGCGGAGGTGAAAGGACTCCGCCGCTCGCCTGTCGTAGCAGGCGGGTGAAGCTGACGACAGCCTGACCTGGAGGAACGCCGGGAAGGGCGGCAAGCAGTCGTGACGAAGTCGGGCCGGTTCAGCATCGCCGGATGGGCCGGGCCCGGTGAGCGAGACGGGAAGGTGTACGCGAGGAACCGGTGTTGTTACGCCTCTCGATAGCGTGCCAGCTCACTCAATCCGGTGAATACGGGCTGGTTGGCGGCGCGTATCCGGCAGTCTTCCGTCCCTCCAGGGCGGTGACTGTCGGTGAACTCCCGGGCCGGTTTCCCCTGCTGGGTCCGGGAGGCCACGGCGAAGGTCTACGGCGTAGTCGTGGCGATGCCGCAGGGGCATAGCCGGGCACCTCACCTGTCGATCGATCAGCGGTGAACGTGGGAACTGTTCCGCGCTTCGCTCCCGCTCCGGGCCGTCGCCGGCGGCCCAGGGGCGGGATAGGCGCGTTGCCTGCCGAAGGGCGCGGACAGGGCGGAGCCGCCGTAGTACTCAGAGGCCGGGAAAGCCGGTCACACGGGGAAGGGCGGCAGCGTGTCAGACAAGGAGGGAACTGCAATGTCTGAAGACGCCCCGGTGAACACCGGGGCCGGGACGGCCACCGGCTGGCGGCCGGGCATCCCGGTACGGAAGATGCAGCTCAAGTTGCACCAGTGGGCGCGGGCGGATGCCACGCGCCGATTCGATGATCTGTACAACCTGGTCTGCGAGCCGGGGTTCCTGATCGACGCCTGGTACAGGGTCGCGGGTAACACCCGGGGCGAAGACGGCCGGGATCGACGGGCTCACCGTGGCCGCGATCGAGACCAGTCAGGGAGTGCAGCCGTTCCTGATGGAGATCAGGGACGAGCTCAGGGCGCGGACGTATCGTCCCGCGCCGGTGCGGCGTGTTCAGATCCCCAAGTCCAACGGGAAGATGCGCGATCTCGGCATCCCGACCGTTAAGGACCGGGTCGTGCAAGCCGCACTCAAGGCGGTCCTGGAACCTGTCTTCGAGGCCGACTTTCTGCCGGTCTCCTACGGGTTCCGGCCCAACCGCCGGGCTCGTCCGATCTGATGGACTGGCAGGTACCGTCGTCGGAGCCACCGCTCCGGCAAGTTCGGGCGGGCTGTCAGGGTGTGGCCGCGTTCGCCTACGCCCCGGCGGAGGAGAGGTGGGTCGGCACGGCGTTCTGGAAGGCGTACGCGATCCGGAGCAGCTCCAGGTCGCCCGCGGGACGGCCGACGAGCTGGATCCCGACGGGGAGCCCGTCGTCGGTGAACCCGCACGGCACCGACATCGCGGGCAGCCCGGCTGGCTGATGACGTACGCCGAGCGCATTCAGTTCAGGTAGCTGGTCTGCAGGACGCCCTCGATCGTGTCGGGCCACGGCAGGTCCACGGAGAACGGCGGCACCTGGCTGACGGGCAGGGCGAGGATGCCGACGTCCTCGAAGAAACGCGAGACCTCCGAGCACAGCCGGATGCGCTACTGCTCCGCCCGTGCGAGGTCGGCTCCCGAGAGGCTGAGGCCGGCGTCGATGTTCCACACCGTGTCCGGGTTGAGCGCGGCGCGGTCCTCCTCACCGAACCATTGCGCGTAGTCCCAGGCGCGCCAGGTACGGAACGCCTCCTCGGCGCCGGTGAAGTCCGGCTCGCCATCCTCGACGACGCAGCCGAGACCCTGCGAAAGCAGGGCGGCCCACGGTGTCCAGTACGCGGGTGACCTGCCGGTCGACCGGGCGCCCAGGTCCCGGCCGCAGGCGACCCGTACTCCCCTTTGACGTTCCGGTACGCCGACAAGCACCGACGGGTGCCGTTACCTGAGGTGTCGCGGAGCCCTGCACACTCCACGGCCACACGCATTCTCATCCCACGGCCGCCGTGGCGGCCGTGGGATGAGGCCGAGGCGGCGGCGCGCGGCGTGTACGCGCCGATGCATTCCGTGTTCTTCATGCCGTCCGAGGTGTCGCGCGTTTGCGTGCACGCGCGCCGCGTTGCGCTCAGCGGTGCGGTGACCGTCGGACGGACAGCACCGCGACGTCGTCGTGCTGGCCGCCCTCTCCGGCGAACGCACGCGCGTCGTAGTAGAGGGCGTGCGGCAGCTCGGTGGGAGGGAGCGACGCGCGCTCGGTGAGGCGTTCGGTGACGGGGTAGAACGTACCGTCGGCGGCGCGGGTCTCGGTGAGCCCATCGGTGGTCAGCAGCAGCGTCGCACCGGGTGGGAAGGCGAACCAGTCGACGGTCGCGGGTTCGGCTGCGAGTTCGGCGAGACCGAGGGGGACGCCGGAGCCGATGGCCAGCGTGGTGACGGTGGTGTCGTGCAGCAGCTGTGGCGGAATGTGCCCGCAGTTGATGACTTGTACCTCGTCGTGCGCGTCGACGTTGACGATGAGCGCTGTGACGAACCTTTCGTCGTCGCCGGTCTGTGCAGCATAGGAGTTGTGCCGTACGACAGAGGCATCGAGGGCATCGACGAGCGCGGTCAGGGTGGGCTCCCGGTGGGCCGCCTCACGGAAGGCACCGATGACGGCGAACGCGGCGCCGACCGCGGGCAGGCCCTTGCCCTGGACGTCGCCGATCAGAACCCGGGTCCCCCATGGGGAGACGACGACGTCGTAGATGTCGCCGCCGACGAGCCGGTCCTCCTGCACGGGCTCGTACACGCCGTCGACCAGGACGTCGTCTGTGAGCAGAGGCAGAGGGCGCAGGATGTGGCGCTGCATCGCCGCAGCGGTGGAGCGAAGCCGCAGCGTCTCATGCTCGCGGCGGATACGACGGTGGCAGGCGTAGACGGAGACCGCGCCCAGGGCGAGGGTGAGCAGCATCATCAGGATCCTGTCGAGCCACGACCGTCCGTCACCGTGCCGGACCACCACGGTGACGACCACCACAAGCGTGGTCCATGCAGACACAAACTTCGTCTGGCGTACGGTGCACAGCGCCGACGCCGTCCCCGGCAGGAACACAAGGAGTCCCAGAAGCCACACCGGGGACCCGGACAGGGCACCAAGGGCCATCACCAGGGCCGTCACTGACACCACGCCGATCACGACTTCGGCGTGGCGCGGTGGTTCGACGACTTCGAAAGGATGCGCGAATCTCTTCGGGTGAGTACGGGTCACGGGGCCTCCCGGGCAGGTGGTGTACTCCCCGTACGTTAGGCAGGCCCAGCCGCGAGCGAGCTGCGCCCCGCCGGACGATGTCCTCTGCGCGATGAGCAGCACTACGTGCAGGTTACGGCCCTTGCACCGCGCACGCGGCAGGTGGGAGCCACGCCGCCGACTGCGCGGCTCCCACCCGGTCGGTTACTTCCGCACGCCGACCGCGCGGATGATCTCCTGCTTGACCGAGCCGCCCTTGTTGTCGGCGGCTGAGGCCCGCACGGAGATGTACCGCGCGTCGTTCGGCACCCGAACCGAGCCGGCCCAGGCGGCGGACTTGCCGCGTACACCGTCGAGTTCGACGGACGTCCACGTCGCGCCGTCGTCGAAGGAGACCTCCAGCGTGGAGCCGGTGATCTTCCCGGTGTCCGTCGCGCCCTTTATGTACTCGGAGGAGATCCCGAGATCCAGCCGCTTTCCGGCCCGCACATCACCCTGCAGGTCGGTGTCGACGTCGAACCCGAGGTTGAGCACCGGCAGATACGTCCACCGGTCGGCCGGCGTGGCGGACGACTTGACGGTCCACTCGGAGTGGCCCTTCGTGGACAGCCGCCAGACCTCCGGGTCCATCGTGGTGTCGGTGACCACCTTGAAGTCCTGCTCGGTCGGCTTGACGCTCCAGGCGTGCACCCCCGAGCTTTGCTTCCGGTCGACCTGCACCCCGTCCACGTACACCTCGGTGAACTGGGTCAGCGACTTCTGGTTGAACACTTCGCCGAAGCCGGTGTGGTCCGGTCCCGAGTCGCCCCAGCCCGGTGTGTTGAACTCCAGGTCGTTGCCCGCGCGACGCTGGCCCCAGCCGAGACCGGTACCCAGCCACGGGTGCAGGACCGGCTTGAACCAGTCGGTCCCGGAGCGCGTGCCACCGCGGTAGTGCACGACGCCGCTGCGCTCCTCCAGGGCGCCCGGGCCGCTGGACATGGACTCGTGCCAGCCCTGGTCGGGGCCGGCGCTGATGTAGTCGGTGCGCTCCGCGGGGAACTTGATCTTCTCCTGGAATCCGATGCCGTAGGGGAAGCTGCCGGTGATCGAGTAGCGGAACTCGCCGCCGTCGGCGGGCTTCGGCGCGTGGAACTTGTTGTTGACCACGGCCAGTTCCCTCTTGCCCGGCCGGTACGTCAGATCAGCGGGGATCGCCCCCGAATACCCCTTGCTGAGGTCGTAGACATAAGGCGTGAACTCGGTGCCGGTCAGTTCCACGCCCCGGCTGAGCCGAGCGGCCTCGATCAGGCGCGCCCCGTCCTGCGCGTTCACCGTCGCGCTGTACAGGGGACGAGTCTCCCCGTCGGCCCCGCTGAAGTTGGCCATCAGCCGTCCGGGAGCCTCGTCGGTGACGAACAGAGCCTTGGCGCCGGCGTCACGGGCGTTCTGGGCCAGCTCGGTGGTCGTGATCACGTCGGTGCGGCGCACGACGACCGCTTTGCCTGCCACGTCCTTGCCGGTGTAGTCGGCGGTGGATCCGGCGCCCGCGTCGACCAGGGCCATCCGCTTCTGCCCGGTGAACACGTCCGATCCGAACTGCACGGTCGTCTCGCCGAGCCGCTTGCCGCCTGCTTCCACATCGAGCTGAGGCTTGCCGAGCCGCCAGATGGTCCGGTACTCGAACGTGCCGGTGGCGGGCTTGCGGGTCGGTGCGGCGAAGATGCTGTCGTACATCGGCGGGACCTGCACGGACTGAGTGAAGGAATCGCCGTTCGCGGCCCGGTTCACCCTCATCATCAGCTGACGGGTCTCGGTCCGCCGGTCCACATCGGCCCGGATCTCCCGCAACTTCGTCCCGTCGAGGGTGACTTCGCGGTCACGGTCCATGCTGACCTCGGGCTCGGTGAGAAGCCCGAGGCCGAGCGAGTCCTTGCCCTTGCTGCCGCGCACGTCGAGGAAGCTGGACAAGGTGTACATGCCGGGCTGCATACGCAGCTTGAGCGTGCCGGATTCGCCGACCGAGACGGGGAAGGGGTCTGTGTCCTTGGTCAGCTGCTTCACGGTCAGGTTCGCGGCGGACGCCGCGCCGTCCCGGTCCTTGACGTGGACGGTGAGGGTGTAGCGCTCCTCCTCCTTGGTCAGGCCGAAGGCCGTGTGCGCGACGACCGTGTCGCCGTTCCTGGCGACGATCCGGCCGGAGGTGGCGCCGACGGGTGCGGCGGTGCCGTCACCGGTGACCGTGGTCTGCGCGGTGCCGTGCGCCGGCACGGTGAGGGTGGAGTCGGCGAGGGTGACCACGTTGCTCGGAGCGCCCTCGACGGCCAGCGCCAGGGTGACCGGCTGGTCGGAGGCGTTGCTGTAGGTCAGCGTCCTCGTGACCGGCTTGTTCCCCTCGTACGGCCAGCTGGTGAAGCCGAGGTCGGCGCTGCCGGTCGCGGTGATCTGCGCGGCGATCGCGGACGGGACGTCCACCCGGCCCGCACCCACCTCGTACGGAGTGCCGCTGATCTGCTTGGACGTGCTCATCAGCCCGTCCTTGAGCTGCTGTCCGCTCCAGTCGGGGTGCTTCTCGGCGAGCAGCGCCGCCACGCCCGCGACGTGCGGGGTGGCCATGGACGTGCCGCTCATCGATGTGTACGGGCCGCTGCCGTTCACGAGCTGCGAGCGCGCCGCGAGGATGTCCACGCCCGGCGCGGACAGGTCGGGCTTCAGCGCGTTGTCGCCGAGGCGCGGACCCTGGCTGGAGAACGGCGCAAGCCTGTCGGCGGAGTCGACCGCGCCGATAGTCAACGCGGAGTCGGCCGCGCCGGGGGAGCCGATGCTGCCGGGGGAGCCTGCGTTGCCGGCCGCGATCACGAACAGGGCGCCCGTGTCCTTGGAGAGGGTGTTCACCGCCTGGGCCATCGGGTCGGTGCCGTCACTGCCCTGCCGCGATCCGAGGCTCATGGAGATGACCTTGGCGTGGACGTCCTTGGCCGCCCATTCCATCCCGGCGATGATCTGCGAATCGAATCCGGAACCCTGGTTGTTGAGAACCTTGCCGACGGCGAGCGTGGCGCCGGGCGCGACGCCCTTCTCCTTGCCGTCGGACGCCGCGCCGCTGCCACCGACGGTGGACGAGACATGCGTGCCGTGGCCGTGCCGGTCGGCAACCTCCTCGCCGTCGATGAAACTCTTGGTCTCGCTCACCCGGTCCTTGAGATCGGGATGGGTCAGGTCCACGCCCGTGTCGAGGACGGCGACCTTGACACCCTTGCCGGTCAGCCCCGCCTCCCAGGCCGCGGGGGTGCCGATCTGGGCGTTGCTGGCCTCCATCGCGGCGTCGACGCGTGCGTCCAGCCAGATCTTCGCGACGCCTCCCGACAGACGCGCCCTGCCTGAAGTCGCGCCGCGTGCCCCGGAGGTGACGTCCGACGCGACCGTGCGCCAGAACTCCCCGGACTTCGACGACTTCAGGGCCGCGCCGCCTATGCTCGGCAGCCCGCGGACCTGACGGGCTCCGTGGGGCGTCGCGCTCCGTGCGTTCTTCGTGTACGTCACGATGAGCGGGAGGCCGTCGGACGACGGGTCACCGAGCCCCTGCTCGATCAGAGCGGTGACATCGAAGAGTTCGGCGTCGAGGACACCCGCCTGGAGGTAGGGCCGGGCCTCGTCGGGTACGACGGTGATCCGGCCGTCGGACATGTCGCTGCGAACCGCTCCGGTCGCGCCCTCGGGACGCTCCACTGCGACCGACTTCCGGCCCGCGCCGAGGTCGGTCACGGTCACCTTGTCACCAGTGACCAGGGTGACGGTTCGCGCGGTGTTGGGTGCGTGCACGGGTGATGTGACACGGTCGGTGCCCGCCCCTGCCGTCCCCGATGCCCCGGCTGCAAGGGCCTGCCCTGCCGGCAGCAGTACGAGCGACAGCCCCGCTGCCAGCAGCCGGGACCTCCGTCTCGCGGATGATCTGGTCATGGATGACTCTCCTCCACGCACCCGGCGAATGGGTGGTTCCGGGTGCTGCGAAGAGTTTTCGCGGCGGCAACTCGTGTGTCGACCGTTCTGCCCTGACGGATATCCGCCTTGACGGAGACCCGTCAATAAGTCGCGGAGCACGGAATCGCCCTACGCCCAGCCGATTTGGATGCGGGCGGTCGCCCCGGCCTGGACCATCAACCCCTGGACGCGCCGCTGCACGGTGCGCGCCGGCATTTGCACCTGCGCGGCCATCGCGTGGTCGGTGAGACCGGCGACGAGAAGAGGCAGTATGCGGGTGCCCAGGACATCGATCCTGCGGTGCGGTTCGCCGTAGGGGCGGGGCCCGTTCCCACACGGCGTCGAAGAGCGCCTGGGCGGCGTCGGCGAGCCCCTCGCAGGACGAGGCTGGGGTCGACCTCGCCGCCGGAGCCCCGCAGCGGAAGCATCGTCGTCTCGCCTTCGCGGACGACGAGCTTGAGCGGTACACCATCGACGGCCCGGATCCGCATGCCCCGGGCGAGGGACTCATCCACATCGGCGGCACGTTCTGAAGCGTTGATCCACCCTGAGTCCCCAGGCCGTGGGGCCATGCCCAGCCGAAACGGCGGTCGTGGGCCTGTTGTCGCTCGATGAGGGCGCGCGCCATTCAGGGATCAGGCAGCAGTCGCCACGGCGGGGCCCAGGGCAGCGTCACGCTGATCCTGCGAGGGGCAGGTGGCCTTGAGTGGGGTGCCGTCGTAGGTCCATCGGAAGGGGCGGGCTTCGTTGTCGTAATCGAGGGTGAACTCGCTTACCTGGTTGATGAGGTCCTGGCGTGAGGTGAACTCGCCTCGTCGCAGCAGTCGGCGGGCCAGGATGGAGAAAAAGATCTCGACCTGGTTCAACCATGAGGCGTGCTTGGGTGTGTGATGGACGGTGAACCTCGGGTGGGCCGCAAGCCACGAGGGATCGCCGACGCGTCAAGATCAAGGCATCCCATGAACCCGAGAGAAGCAAGACACACGTCCCAGCATCTCCCCGGGGACGGTGCCGGGGCCGAACTCGGCCGGCCGGCGGCTAAGACGGTTTCCTATGTGGTGAGCCGGAGAAGCCGCTTGTAGCAGCACAGTGCCGCGGCGAGGCCGAGAGCGGTTGGCGTTCGTAGCGGTGGTTGAGTCTGCGAGCCAGTCAGCCACGACGTGGTCCGTTCAGTGACCCACCTTCGGCGCCCGAGTCGTTCGCTGGAGCCGGGACCAGGCCCGGTCCCGGCTCCACTGGGGGAACGCCGGTACACCGTCTGCCGGCATGGACCGGACACCGGAGGCAACTGCCTCCACGTGCAGCCCGACGTCGCCACGAACACGATTGCGGCCAGCGCCTCATGGTCACCCGTCCGACGCCGGCCCCCGCCCTGCGGACGCTTCACCTCCGTCGGCGGCACCACGCGCCGCGCACCGATCTCCCGCTGGACGCCCTGGAGATGGCCTTGTGGCGGCGGGGAATCAGCAAGGGCTCGGGACCGATTCATCACAGCGACCGCGAAGCACTCCATACGTGCCATGGTCCGCCGCTGGAAAGACCTTCACGACGAGGTCAAGGAGCAGGACACGCTGCTGGGCGAGCTCACCAAGGCCCACGCACCCGACTTGATCGAGGCCTTCGGCATCGGCGTGGACACCGCCGCTGAAGTACTGGTCACCGTCGGTGAAATCCCCGAGCGCATCGGCTCCCAGGCCGCGTTCGCCAACCTCGCGGGCGTCTGCCCCGTCCCGGCCTCGTCCGGCAAGACGAGCCGGCACCGGCTCAACCGCGGCGGCCACCGACAGCTGAACTCCGCGCTCTACCGCGTCGTGAACGTCTGCATGCGCTTCCACCAGCCCACGATCGACTACGTCGCCCGGCGCACCGCCGAGGGCAAGAGGAAACAGGAGATCATCCGCTGTCTCAAGCGATACCTGGCCGGGAGATCTACCAGCACATCAAGGTCAAGCAACCATCCACAAAAGCGGCTTGCGAACTACAGGAGCGTCAACGCCGTGGCCGAGGCACTCAACGGCGTCTGACCAGTGGGCGAGCGGGGATCGCCTGCGGCTAGTCCATGAAGGGCACCTGCTTCCCGCTGATGGTTGCGTCGCGGAACTCGAACGGCTGGTCGGACCCCGGATTCTCCACCTCTGCCATGACGCCGAACCGGGCCTGCCCGAGCCACGCCGCGGAGATCGGTGATCCGATTGGTGTGAAGTCCACGCCGTTTGTCGACACGGAGGCAATGACCGTATCGCCGGTACGGGCCAGTCGCAGCCAGAGCGCGGACTGATCCGGGGCGGCGATCCGTCGGCTCTCCTCCGGCTGCCCGGCGGACTCGGTCACGACTGTGACGGTGGGAGTTCCGTTGTTGTGCTTGCGCTGCAGAGCGATGTAGTCGTTGTCGCCGCGGTAGAGCAGCAGGCCCGCCTCCATGTAGCCGCGCTGGGTCCTACCGACCATCTGCACGGTTGCCGTCCCCTCGCCGCCGCCGACGTCGGTCAACACGATGTTGCGAGCCGAGTTCTGGTTGGCCCAGAGGAAACTGCTGCCGGTTGGGGTGAGCGACAGGGCCCCGTCGGGTAGAACCGCGCGCTTGCTGGGGGTGTCACGCAGCA
Source organism: Streptomyces sp. NPDC058239 (assembly GCF_042882185.1). Taxonomy (NCBI): domain Bacteria; kingdom Bacillati; phylum Actinomycetota; class Actinomycetes; order Kitasatosporales; family Streptomycetaceae; genus Streptomyces; species Streptomyces sp. NPDC058239. Next base: position 23,048 of record NZ_JBHVWS010000041.1, on the reverse strand, counting down.
CGGTCCAGGAGTCGGACAGGGTGGGCGGCACGGCGCATTCAGGTGATGCCGGATCGCCGTCGACGGTCATCGTCAGGGCGCGGGAGACGAGCCGGCCGTTCTCCGTGTTGATGACCGCTGTCACCTCCGCGGTGCCCGCGGCGACCGCCGTCGCTGTACCGTCTGGTGCGACCTTCAGCACCCGTGGCTTGCTCGATCGGAACTTCGGCGCCTCAACCACCGGACGGATGTTGTCCTGCCCGAACCGGATGTCGTCCCCGTCCACTGTGACCTGGTCGGCTTGCGTCGCCTCAAGGTCGGCCCGCAGGTTCAGCCCGTTGTCGTACCGGTTGTCCTGGATGAGGACGTCACTCGAGCCGCGGAAGGTGAACAGGGACGAGGTGTGGGGTCCGTTGGCCTCGACGGCGCGGACCCGCGTCGTGGCGCCCACAGCGGGACACGGGTTGTTGGCCTGCACGGCGACGAACTGGTCGCGGTCGAGGCGTTTGACGTGGTTGCCGAGGAAAGTGAGGCCACTGACGCTTTTGGCGTTCACCAGTTCGACATTGCTGGTACGGAACTCGTTGTGCTCGATGCGGATCCCCTGGTGTACCGGGTTCTTGGGGTCGAGTACCTGGTTTGTCGGCTCAACGAAGATCACTGGGCTGGCCGGTCGGAGGAAGGTGTTGCGCCGGATGCGCACGTCTCGCACCGGCCCCGACTCGTACCACTGGTAGGCATCGGAGGAGATGAACACGCTTGCCATGGACATGCCGTCGAAGATGTTGTCCTCGATGACGACGGGGCGCCGCGTCGTGACGAGGATTCCCCGGGTCGGTACGTTCCGGAAGGTGTTGCCGGCGATCCGCGCCGAGGGCGTGTACGTCGTGTTCTCGGCGACGAAACCGCCCGCGGTGACGACGTCGGGAATCGCCCGGTCGAATGTCACGGTCATCGTCGTCAGGGGTTTGTCGTGGTCCTGACCAGACGGTCCGTCGACGCTGCGGACCGTAGCGGTGCCGCCGGGGACGGCCGCCATGGTGCGCTTCGCGACGAACTCGACCTGGTCGCCCGGATGGAACTGGGGGAAGCCTGCCGTCTCGTTATGCATATAGGACAGCACCAACTTGTCCGGCGCGAGCCGCTGGGTCACCTCGACGTACGTACCGTGGATGTTAATGGGGTCGTCATGCGGTCCGTCGAAGGTGTTGTTCGTGATGGTCACGGCCCCCTTGATCCCGGACATCTGGATGAAGTCGGCGAAGCCCGCGGTCGTACGTCCGGTGGCGGGGTCGGTGCGGAACTCGTTGCCGTCGATGGTGATGTTCTCGCTCAACTGGCCGACGATGCCGAATCCGTGCAGGTATCGGGCCGCGATCCCGCGGAGAGTCACGTCGCTCGACTCCCAGATGAACCCGGACGCGGTATCTCGAGCCGTCTGCCGCATCTGGTAGACCAGACCCCGGTCGGACGGCGCGGTGGAGGACTGGTAGTCGATGCGGATGCGGTTGTCTCCGAGGTCGGTGACCGCTGCCACGTTCTCGAAAAGCGGGTTTCCGCCGCGCCACGTGCGCTGGGCTTCGGGGTCGTGGGTCTGGGAGTACTGCATCCTGTCGACGCCGCTCCAGTAGGGCTGGCCGGTCGCCGGGCTGGTCTCACCGAGCCAGGTGACGTGGTTGTCCGCTACGCGGTACAGCGTCCCCGGCGGGACGTCGAGGATCCGGTAGGCGCTGCCGTTGGCGGTGCCCGTTTCGGCCACCGTGGCGTCGATGACCTTCGGGGTCGTGTAGTCGAAGCTGAAGTTCGTCGCGGTGACGTGCTGGGACCGGATGACGGCGAAGGCGCTCATCAGCCCGTGGAACTGCAGATGTGATCCGTCCCCGTCGATCACGACATCCTTCATGTCCTCGATGAGGAGACCGATCCGCTTGTTGCGGTAGCGTTCGTCGGCTCCGGCGGTATTGGAGATGTAGAGCTCCCGCGATTCCGCCTGCTCGGGATAGAGATGGTACTTGCCGTGTGGGAAGAGCACGCGGACCGGGCCGTCGACCGACTTGGCATGCTTCAACGCGGCGGCCACGGCGGCGGCGCTGTCCGATCGCCCGGTCGGGTCCGCACCGAAGTCGGTCACCCGTACGACCGTTGCTGACGCCCCCTGCGCCGCCCCGACAGGCGTCACCAGGAAGCTGAGGAGTACGCCGACGAGGAACATGCCGACGGCGCGGCGGACGGCCCGCATGGATGGCAGGCGCATTGCGGGTGGTTGGCGCATCATGAATGACCTTTCCTGCGGTTCCCGGAACGAGCGGAGGAGGATGCGAGTTGATGAATTCGTTGATCAGACGGTTGTCCAGAAACGGTGGGTATAGCTCGACGATCCACTGCCGGACCCATGTGCACGGTCAGAGTTGGGCGGTGCCGAGGGGTGGGGGTGCCCGCAGCGGGCGCAGTGATTGAGGGTCAGGGCAGAGGGGCTTAACGGCCATGGAAGGCCCTTCGGCGGATGAGGGTGGCGCTCTGGAGGGCGCAGGTGCCGGTTGGCCCGGCCTGCCGATCACGAGGTGAGGCCGAGTGTGGGCGGGGCGGTTGAGGCAGCAGCTCGGCAGGCGACAGGAGCGAGCAGGGCGGCAACAGCCGAGGCAGTCACCATGCGGGCACGCAGCCGCGTCTTCGGTGAGCTGGTGTTGTTGGTTGTTCCGGTGTCATGGCGGCGCCTTTGGGCTCGGGGTGAGAGAGGAGAGGGGGAGGTGGGGACTGCCGGGCACATCGAGGTCTGGGCTGTTCGTCCCCACTGACACCGGGGCGGAGTTTCCGGCCCGGTGTCAGTGGGGACGTTCGCCGGTGCGGCGCTGCTGGATGGTGACGGCGGTGACGAGGAGGGCTCCTTGGGCGACGTTCTGCCAGTAGGTGTTGATGCCTTCGACGGTGAGGCCGTTCTCGAGGCAGCCGAGGAGGGCGACGGCGAGCAGGGTGCCGCCGACGCCGCCTTTGCCGCCCTTGACGGCGGCGCTGCCGAGCGCGGCGGCGGTGATGGCCTTGAGTTCGAGGCCTTCGCTGCCGGAGACAGGCTGGCCGCCCAGCACGATCAGCCTCGGGTTGAGGTTGTCGGCGAGGAATGCGAGTCCGGGCACGAGGTTGTCGGCCATATGGCCGAGGGCGTGCAAGGTGCGCGCATTTCCTACCGGCCGACAGGATCCTGTGCAGAGACCGGCCATGCCGACGACCGGTGCCGCTCCGCCTCGGGCGGCGGACGACCGTCGGCCTCGCTGCTGCGGCAGCGAGCCGGTGTCCGCCGTCAGGGCTTGATCGGCTTCACCTTCCTGTCGACGCCGTTCACCCGCACGGTGACATTCCTCCGGTTCCGAGCCCGGTCGGCCACGATTTTGTAGGACGTGACCTTCCCGTTTCGCCACTCACAGCTGACCTCGTAACCGCCACGGGCGCGGAGCCCGGTGAAGGAACCCTCGGCCTTCCATTCGTCCGGCAGGGCGGGCAGCAGGTGGATGACGCCGTCGTGGCTCTGCAGGAGCATCTCCGCCACGGCGCCCGAGATGCCGAAGTTGCCGTCCATCTGGAAAGGCGGGTGGTTGCAGAACATATTGGGCAGCGTGTTGTAGGTCAGTAGTCCGCGCAGCATGATCTGGGCGCGATGCCCGTCACCGAGGCGAGCGAAGAGGGCCGCCCGCCAGGGCCAGGTCCACGAGCGGCGGCTGTCGCCCGACACCGTCGCGGCCGTGAACGGGACGCCTTCCTTCTCGCCGCACCGTGCCTTGAGCGAGACGAGGGCGGCGGCCGCGAAGGCGGGCGTCTTCGGGGTGATCTGTCGGCCCGGGTAGACCGCGAAGAGGTGCGAGGTGTGGCGGTGGATGTCGTTCGGGTCGTCCCGGTCGGTCTGCCACTCCTGCAACTGCCCCCAGTGGCCAATCTTGTTGGGCGCGAGCCGCTTCTGCATGTCGGCGACGGTGGCCCGGTACTCGGGGTCGACGTCGAGCACCGCCGCACAGTCGAGGTAGTTCCGGAAGAGGTCCCAGATGATCTGCTGGTCGTACATCACGCCGTCTTCATGCGGGCCGTGCTCGGGCGACCATCCATTGGGGGACACGAGCTGGCCGGCCGCGTTCTCGACGAGCCGGTCTTCCCAGAACTGGCAGATCTCCTTGATCATCGGGTAGGCGACGTCGCGCAGGTACGTGAGGTCCTGGGTGAAGGCCCAGTGCTCGTACAGGTGTTGCGCGTACCAGGCGCTGGCGACGGTGTTCCACTCCCACGCGTTGCCGCCGAAGATGCTCTGGCTGGTGCGGGCGGTCCAGCCGCGTGTGTCCTTGCCGAAGGCATTGCGGGTCGCCACGCGGCTGGGCACCGCCACCTGTTCGATGAACCGGACGAGTGCGTCGTGGCACTCCGACAGGTTCGTCGTTTCGGCTCCCCAGTAGTTCATCTGGACATTGATGTTGGTGTGGTAGTCGGAGGCCCACGCCGGCTGGTTGCTGTCGTTCCAGAGGCCCTGGAGATTGGCGGGCAGGCCGTTCGGGCGGGAGGAACTGATCAGCAGGTATCGGCTGTAGTCGAACATCGTCTGCTCGAGTGTCGGGTCCTCCCCGCCCGCCGCGTAACGCGCCAGCCGGGCGTCGGTCGGCAGAGCGACGGCGGCGGCGTCGGAGGTGCCCCAGGCGACCGAGACGCGGTTCATGAGGGCGCGTATCTCGGTGGTGTGCTCGTCGCGCAGCTGGCCGTAGGACCGGGCGGCCGCCTTGTCGAGTGCCCTGACGACGACCGGTTCCGGATCGGCTCCGCGCCATCCGGCTGCGGCGTCGAGCTTGTAGTCGGTGCGGGCGTCGAGGAGCAGCGTCAGGGTCGTGCAGCCGCTGAACCGGAGCACCGACCCGTCGGCGCGCAAATCGCCGTCGGTGTGTACGGCCTGGACGGTGCACGCGTGCTTGAGGCCGTTGCCCATGACACCGCTGAAGGCGATCCGCCGGGCGTCGGCGTCGACGGTCGTCGGGGCCTTGTCCTGTCCGGACGTCAGCGAGATCGCTCCGGAGAGTCCCCGGGCGCTGTCCGACGTGTACCGGAAGACCATGACGTCCGCGGACCGGCTGGCGAAAGCCTCCCGCACGACGCGCCGTCCGGGCGCGCCGAAGCGGGTGACGTGGACACCCTCGACGAAGTCGAGGGTGCGCTGGTAGTCGACGACCGTGGGCTGCGTGCGCGTGTTGAAGCCCGTGCCTTCCAGCGCGATCTCCCCGATCTGGAAGCCGGTGGAGGACGCGCCGGGGGTCAGGGTGAGCCGGTAGATGCGGTAGGCCGTGCTGTTGGTGATCCGGAAGGTCCGGGTCTCGCCGCGGCTGGTGAAGGGCGCCCCGGGGTTCTGCGTGTCGAGGGTCACCCAGGCACGCCCGTCCTGCGACGCCTCGAGCGCCCATCGCCGGGGGTCGTCCTGCGGACGGTCCGGGGCCGCCGTCAGCGCGTACGAGGTGACGACGACCGCGCGGAGCAGGTCGGCCTGCCAGATGACCGCCGGTGCGGCGGCGTCGACCCGCCAGACCGTGGCCGGATCGCCGTCCACCGAACTCGAAATGTCTCTGGCCCGGGACCTGGTCCCGGCACCGGATCCCTCGGAGTGCCCGCTCGGCGACGACAGGTACATCGAACCGCCCCCGCCGAGGTCGACGCCGGACAGACCGATCTCGCTCACCTGAAAGTGGCTGACTCCTGTCTTGGGGACGAAGTCGAACCGGTAGAAGCGGTAGGCCGCAGTGTCGGTACAGACGAATTCCTTGGTCTGGGAACGGTTCTCGAAGGGCGTCGCCAGAGTGCGGCTGTCCAGCGTGGTCCAGGTGGCGCCGTCGGCGGAACCGCGGAACGTCCACTCCTGCGGGTCGCGCTGCGGCACGTCGTTGGCACTCGTCAGGCGGTAGGACGCGACCTCGACGGGGGCGGGGAGCTCGACCTGCCACTGCACCTTCGAGCCGGGCGCCTCGATGCACCACTTGGTGCTGGAGTTACCGTCATATGTCTTGTCGACGCCCTCCGTCGAGGAGGTGCTGTACGGTCCACCCGGTGCTGTGACCTTCGAACCGGAAGCGAAGGTGACGACGACGTCACCGAAGTTCCGGTACGAGCCGAAGCCGGTCATGCCGATGTCGAAATCGCTGTCCGGCTTGCCCGCGAGGGCGTTGTCGTAGTTGTTGACACCGCCCCACAGACTCTGCTCGTTGATCTGGATGCGCTCCTCGTAGGGATCGGCGAAGAGCATGGCACCGAGCCGGCCGTTGCCGATCGGCAGGGCCTGCGACTGCCAGTCCATGGCGGGAACGGAATATTTCAGCGCCTTGCGCGACAGGGTCGGCCACTGGACGGCCGCCGCCCCGCCGGTCCCTGCGGCGACGGCCTGTCCCGCAGGGGTTCCGCCGGTCAGCTGAGCGATCAGAGGTGCAAGGGCGAGGGCACCGCCGAACTTGAGGACGCTTCGTCGCTGCGGTTGGGATTCATTGATCACGGTGAGGTCTCCTGGGCTATTCATCGGCTCTTTCACGGAGGGGGTGACGTGAACATTGGCATTCATCAAGAGTGTTGGACATCTTTGCCGGAGAATAGATCGGACGTCTAGGGGCGTGCGCCACTGAATCACCTGGCACCGTCCGTCGCCTGCCGCGGCGGCATGACGGGCCATGTTGCGTTCTTTGTACCGCTCTTCATCGAAGCCGGGTGGCCGTCCGCCACGTGAGCCTTTGAGCAGGCGCGCGGCCGGAGCGAAGGGGCCCCGGGTATGCCGGGCGGAGGTGCCGGCGGGGCCGCCCATGCCGCTGGAGGCGGAGATTGCGACCCCGCGCAAGAAGGTCCGCGAGTTGGTCGAGGAACGCGAGATCCTGCGGAAGGCGGCGAGGTATTTCGCCGGGGATTGTGTCCTGAACACGAAGGGGAGTTGGCTGTAGGTCACTCTCCCGCGCCGAAACGGGCCTTTGACTACGCCTCCTCCAAGGCGGTGCTCGTTCCGCTGACCGGCTCCCTCCGGGGCTTCGCCGAGCACGAAGACATCAGGTGCGTCGACCGCATCCACCTGTGACAACCTGCGCCACCACGGCAGTCGGGCTTGCGACGAGGACGCCCGAGCACCCGAATGGCGAGGCCACCTCAAGGAGGGGTGACCCCGCCACACGCGCCGCTCGTGCTTCGCACACCCGCGGCCTGCTCAGGTCCGTACGCGGAACGACATGGCTCGGCCCGGCGGACCGTCGGAGGCCGCCGTCGGTACTTCCCCATCGCGGGCGTCAGCCCTCAAGTTTCCGGCACAGAAGGGCGTCCGGGATCTTTCCCTTGGCCCAGGCGCCGGTGAAGGCGACACCCGCCACATACTCATCGGATGCGCGGGCCGGCGGATGTTGGCCATCAGCATGTCGGCGGTGAGAACGCTTCCGGGGATCGCGGCAGCGGCCATGAGACGGGCCGCGGCGGCGGGCTCGGTCTCGGGCGGGATCACGAGCAGGTCCCAGCGGCGGGAGTGTCTAATCAACGGCGGATCTGTTGATCACGGAGACGCCAAGTGAGTGAGATGACGATCGAGCACGAGTCCGTGGCTGAGCCGGTCGGTGCGGCCACGTCGGACGAGCAGTTGATCGCGATGCTGGTCGACCGGGCGTGGAGCGAGGGCCTGCAGCTGACCGGCGAGGGCGGGCTGTTGCAACAGCTGACCAAGCGGGTTCTGGAGTCCGCCCTGGAGGGCGAGATCACCGATCACCTCGGCTATGAGAGGCACGAGGCGGCCGGGAAAACAGCGGCAACAGCCGTAACGGCACCCGGGCGAAGACCGTGCTGACCGACGTCGGTCCGGTCGAGGTCAAGGTGCCCCGGGACGTGGCCGGCACCTTCGAGCCGCAGATAGTCAAGAAGCGGCAGCGGCGGCTGTCCGGGGTGGACGAGATGGTGTTGTCTCTGTCCGCGAAAGGGCTGACGCACGGGGAGATCTCCGCGCATCTGGCCGAGGTCTACGGCGCCGAGGTGTCCAAGCAGACCATCTCCACGATCACCGACAAGGTGATGGAGGGGATGGCCGAGTGGGCCAACCGGCCTCTGGACCGCGTCTATCCGGTCCTGTTCGTGGATGCCATCAACGTCAAGATCAGGGACGGGCAGGTCGCGAACCGGCCGGTCTACGTCGTCATGGCCGTCACGACCGAGGGGCACCGCGACATCCTCGGAATCTGGGCCGACGACGGCGGCGAGGGTGCGAAGTACTGGCTGCATGTGTTCACCGAGCTGAAGAACCGCGGCCTGGACGACGTGCTGATGCTGGTCTGCGACGGGCTCAAGGGTCTGCCGGAGGCGGTCGAGGCGGTCTGGCCCCGCACGATCGTGCAAACCTGCGTGGTCCACCTCCTGCGCAACAGCTTCCGTTGCGCGGCACGCCAGGACTGGGACAAGATCGCCAAGGCGCTCAAGCCCGTCTGCACCGCACCGAACGAGGACGCGGCAGCGGAACGCTTCGGAGAGTTCCAGGACGCCTGGGGCAAGAAGTACCCGGCGATCATCAAGCTGTGGGAGAACGCCTGGGCCGAGTTCGTGCCCTTCCTCTCCTTCGATGTCGAGATCTGCAAGGTCATCTGCTCGACGAACGCGATCGAGAGCGTGAACGCCCGCATACGCAAGGCCGTCCGCGCCCGCGGGCACTTCCCCAACGAGGCCGCCGCCATGAAGTGCGTCTACATGGCGCTGATGAGCCTCGATCCGACCGGCAAGGGCCGCAAGAGGTGGACCATGCGCTGGAAGGCGCCCCTGAACGCGTTCCAGATCGCCTTCGAGGGCCGGCTCACCCCGGCCAGCAACTGAACCTCAACAACCAAGATCAGCCGTTAAATTGACACACCCCACGAAACGGGACAAACGCATATCAAAGCACTAAGTTACCGGTATTGATGTTAACCTCGCCGTTTCGGTTGGGTTGAAGCGGCGTCGCTGATTACCAACTGTGGGGTGGTCGAGGCGATTTTGTTGCCTGGGCATGGCGGAGTCCCCGGGGTCCTTCGGCGTGGGTGGGTGGAGGGCGGCCGGTCAGCCAACTGGTCGGGGCAGTGCGGCGAGGCGGTGGAGGGCCGTGGCCAGTTCGTGTCTCCAGGGCCAGGTCGCCGAGATCCGTAGGCGGAGACGGCGTCCGCCGCGGGTGAGGCGGGCGGCGACGTGCAGCAGCTGGTAGCGGAGTAGGGCCTCGTCAAGGCGCACATGGAGACGCTGCTGGGCCCCTTCACCCACGGAGTTGAGGGCGTGGAGGTATCGCTTGGGTTCGGCGGCCAGAAGGCTGCGTTCGTCCCGGCAGGACGCCCGACGGCAAGACCCTCGCCACCGGCAGTAACGACGGCACAGTGCGGCTGTGGGATACGACCTCTGCCGGGTCCTCGACGCTGCGGGACACGCTCACCGGCCACACCGATCGGGTGGCCTCGGTGACGTTCGGCCCGATCGAGGGATGCGCGGACAACAGTGAACCTGGCTGTCGGTTACGGAGATCGGTTCCACGGCTGAAACAGCATCAGCAACACCTTTGTCGTCGACTTCACGGGTGACGGTGGGGGTGACCTCGGCGGTGTCGAGACGTCGATCGGAACGCTTTACCTGTACAAGGGTCATGGCGGCGGCGCCATCGATGGCGTTCCTCCCGTACGGAGATCAGTTCCGGTGGCTTGGTACGGGGTCTCGGACCACGTCGGCGGTGACTTCACCGGTGTCGGTACGGGTGACCTGGCAGCCGTCGAGTCCCAGCCGGGCACCACCGGAAAACCCCCTACCTCCACAAGGTCGACGGCACGGGTGGCCTCAACGCCCGCATCGAGATCGGCACCTGCGTCCGGTGGCACCCCATCAGGCGGGTCCGAGTTCACTGCGGCCCTGCCTGCCTCTGTGCGCTCCCGCACCCCGACCGCGCTGGCCGTGCCGCATCGGCCCAACTCCGGGAAGAGAGAATGAAGATCCGACATCTGCGCCGTTCAGCCTCTGCCTTCATTGCCGCCATCGGACTGACCGCCATGTTCCAGCACTCCGCTACCGCCTTGGCGGCGGAACGGCTCACCCACGTCGAGTACTGGGGACTCTCCATCGACGTTCCGGCCGGGTGGAGGCTGGTGGACCTGGAGAGGGATCCGAACGCCTGCGTACGACTCGATCAGCACACCGTGTACCTGGGGCATCCGGGAGCCGAGCAGTTCTGCCCCAGCCACCTGATCGCGGCGAAGACCGAAGCGATTGTGCTGGAGCCGTTCACCGGAGCTGCGCCCCGAGAGGATGTGCCCACCGTCAAAGTCCCGGTGGGTTCCCCCGCTCCCAGTGCCCTCCCGGCCGGCGACTCCCGCGAAGTACGGCTGGCCTTCGAGGGCGCCGGCGTCTATGCAACGGTCAGTCACGGCTCTTCGACGGCAGCGATCGAGCAGATCCTGGCCTCCGTCACCACTGGCAGCACGGCCGAACCGCAGACGGTTCCGGCGCCCCGGGCCCCGGCTTTCGCGGCCGCCGCTTCCGCGGTCCCGAGCACCGGCTACACCGGCAAAGCCTTCGATGCCTGCTCGGCACCCTCCTCGGCCGCCATGGCGGACTGGGCGTCCTCGCCCTACAGAGGGGTGGGCATCTACATGGGCGGTCCGAGCCGGGCCTGCTCCCAGCCGAACCTCACCGCTTCTTGGGTGGCCGAGCAGAGCAGCCGTGGCTGGCATCTGCTCCCCATCTACGCGGGGCTCCAAGCGGGAAGCATCTCCTCATCGAGCGCGGCCAGCCAGGGCCGGTCGGCCGCCGATGCGGCGGTCGATCTGGCACAAGGGCTCGGATTTGTCCCCGGCACGGTGCTTTACACCGATATGGAGGCGTACTCCTCGGGGTACCGCACCAACGTCCTCAACTTTCTCTCCGGCTGGTCCGCCCGTTTGCACGAACTGCGCTACCGGTCGGGCGTGTACAGCTCCTCCTCCAGTGGCATCAAGGACCTCGCCTCCGTCTACTCATCCACGACGCTGGAGCGTCCGGACGTGGTCTGGTCCGGCAACTGGAACGGTGAAGCCAACACCGCCGACGTGAACATCCCCGCCGGGTACTGGTCCGACCACCAGCGTGTTCACCAGTACGCGGGCAATGTCACCGAGTCGTACAGCGGGACGACGGTCAACATCGACCGGGACTACGTCGACGTCGGCGCGGCTGTGCCCATGGGCGACCCGGGTATGACAAATCTGACGGCCGGTGACTTCAATGGGGACGGCAAGAAGGACCTGGTGGCCGTTCAGGTGGCGACGGGCAACTTGTGGTTGTACCCCGGTACGGGCACGGGAAGCCTGACCTCGCCGGTACTGTTCGGCACGGGTGGCTGGAACGGCATGGCGAATCTGGCCGTCGGTGACTTCACGGGTGACGGCAGGGACGATCTCGTCGGCACCGCGGTCGCGAGCGGAAAGCTTTACCTCTACCCCGGTACCGGTAGCGGGCTGGGCAGTCGTAAGGAGATCGGTTCCGGCGGCTGGAACGGGATCAGCAACATCTTCGTCGGTGACTTCACGGGTGACGGCAGGGATGACCTCGGCGGTGTCGAGACGTCGACCGGGAAGCTCTACCTCTACCGGGGGCACGGTGACGGCACCATCGATGGCGGGTCCTCCCGGACGGAGATCGGTTCCCGTGGCTGGAACGGCATGGACAAGATCGTCAGTCCTGGTGACATGAACAAGGACGGCAGGGACGACATCGTCGCCACCGAGAAGTCCACCGGGAAGCTCTATCTCTACCGGGGGCACGGTAACGGCACCATCGATGGCGGGTCCTCCCGGACGGAGATCGGCTCCCGTGGCTGGAACGGCATCTCGGACTACGCCGGCGGTGACTTCACCGGTGACGGTACGGGTGACCTGGTAGCCGTCGCGTCCCAGCCGGGCGCAACCGGGAAGCTCTACTTCTACAAGGGCAACGGCAGGGACGGCCTCAACACCCGCGTCGAACTCAGCTCCGGCGGCTGGTGAGGAACCAGACTCTCGACGACGGCAACCAGGGGGCGACCCCGGGACCCGGCAGCGCCGGACCGGCTGTCGGTCCGGCGCTGCTGTGCGCTCTGTGGCCCAGTTTGCCGCTCCCTGCAGGCGGCCAGATACCCGCTGGAGGCGACACGTGGGAGACCAGGGCCGCGGTGCCGGGCCAAGCAGGAGCAGACGCTGCGCCAGAACACCAGCGACGTGGTCGGCGGGCTCGCCGGTGGGTTGCCGGGGCCTCGTCATGGCCGGTCGGTCGTGGCAGGCGATCGTGATCCCGCCGGCGCACGGGCCGGGCGGCGGAGGGCGGCCTGTAGGGGACGTCGGCAGCAGCATTCACCCGCCGCATGCTCCGCCGTAGGGCTTCATGAAAGCTTCACGGGCCTGCCCGCACAAGGCACATGGGTGGAGGAGAGCGTCAGCGGGCCTCCGGCAGATCCGCGGAGAGGTGTACGGCCCCGGTGCAGGCCAGTCGGTCCGCCATCTCGACGCACGCCTCGGCCCCCTTCGGGCTGGTCGCGGGTAGCATCGGGCTGCTTTTGCCGTGTGTCACCCTGTCCCGGTGCGAGGCGAGCAGCTCGTCCGCTCCGGATCGGATCGAGACCTCTTGGGTGCCACCGCGCGCGTCCGTCTCCACCTCGGACCAGACGGTGGCGCAGGACGGGCTGAACCGGAGCCGTACGGCGTAGGCATCCTCAGTGATGGTGCTCTCAGTGCGGGCATCCCGGTTGCAGCGGGAGGAGCCCGGATACTGCCCCCGGCAGCTTTCCTTGCGGCAGGACGCCGCTTGCCGGTCCGGGCTGCCGCCCGACAGGGCCGGGGCACCCACGGCGCAGGCCACGGCGCCCAGCATGGCGGAGACAGCCAGCACGACGGCCGTCCGCAGCCGTCGCGCCCGGGCAGCCGCCGCTAGCGGCAGCCGCGGCGCAGAGGGCTGGGGCGCCGCGCTCAGCGGTCTGGTCTCGGCCCGGCAGGCGTTCTCCCACAGGGCGACCAGCGGCGCCATCTCAGTGTCCCCGAGTCGCCCCAGCGCCTCGACAGCGGTACGCGGCGGGAGCTTGACGCCGTTGAGATAACGGTGCCATGAGGACTTGCTGTGGGCGGTGTGTGTGGCCAGCGCGGCCAGGCTCAGCCCGGTCTGCTGTTTGAGGTCGCGCAGCCGCTCCACCAGCAGCAGCCCGTCGGGGCCGAGCGAGTCGGGCAGTTGCTGCCAGCGAGCCGTCGCTTGCTCCTTCATGCCGTTCCCAGTCCTTCTATCAGGCATCCGGTTCATTCCGGATCGCGTGATGTGTGCCCTGGGGGCAGGGCGGCCACACGCACGGCCGGAGTCATCGGGCGATCGGCTTGTAGTACAGAGAGAAGGTGCGGTCCGAGGGCGGGCCCTGGGTGAAGCCAAGGCACAGCCAGGGCCCGCCCCGGCGCAGCACAGCCAGGCCCTCCGGCTCGCGCGGGTAGAGCCCCCTCGCAGTGTGGTCCAGCACCTGCTGCACCACGCGGCCGGTACGCACGTCGATACGGAACAGACGGACGTCGCCGGCCGAGCCGGCGGGGTTGTCAGCGCCGTATCCGTGGCCGAGCAGCTGGTAGGCGTATGGGCCGTACAGCGCCATGCCCTGGAAGGGGAGACCCAGTTCGGTGCCGGGCTGAGCGAAGCCGGTGACTGGCCGGAAGTTCCCGGCCGCGAACTGTTTGAGCCCGTACACCCCGTAGCGCGGTATGCCGCCCACCTTGTACCGCAGCAGCAGCCGGTTGTGCGCCGGGTCGAGGGCCACCTGGTTATTCGTGGAGCCGGGGAGCGGGCGATGCGTGGCAATCCTGCGGCCGGCGCGGGTCAGCACCCGGCCCGCGGTGAAGGTGAAGCGGCAGATGCCGCGGCCGTAGCCGGAGGCCGGCTGTGCGTCCCACTCCGTCCACAGAGCGCCGGCGCGGCGGGCCGTGTCCTCCACGCCGAGGGCGCTGCCGTGGCCGAAGCCCAGCAGGTACATATCGCCGGTGAGCGCGCCGCCCATGGTGAGCCGGTTCAGGCACATGTCGCCGCGGGCCGTGCGCTCGGCATGGGTGTACGCGCGCGGCTCGCCCGGCAGCCGGACGCCGCCCTCCATGACCTGGAGCGCGTACATGTGGCCGTGCCGCTCGTCGAAGGCGAAGGACTGCAGCACCGTGGAGTGGTGCAGCCGTACACCCTGGACCCACGGCTTGCCCGCCGGCGCCAGGCTGGCCGGCTGAGCCTTCGGCTGGGCTTCTGCCCTGCCGGCGGGGAATGCGGTGGCCAGTGCGACCGCAGCTCCAAAGCCGAGGACGGCTCTGCGGCCCGGACTGGATGGAAGGGAAAGGGACAAGGGGGTCTCCTCGCTTGCTCGTGAGCTTCGTGGAACGGGCCCGCCCGCCCCGTGAGCGGGGCGGGCGGGCACAGCGGCTCAGCACCAGGGGATGGCGCTCACGTTGCGGACGTAGCGGGCGGAGACGTAGCCCTTCCTGTGGGAGAGCTTGTACCAGCGGTGGTTGCCGCGGACGTTGCGCCCGTACTTCTTGCAGGGGATGTGGACCGTGCTGCCGGGACGCAGCGAGCCGATGACCCGGTAGCCCGTGCCCGGGCCGGAGCGGATCCTGAGCGGCATGTGGCGGGTTACCACACGGCCCTGGACGTAGCCGGTGCTGGTAACGGGCCGGGTCGTGGAGTGGCTGGGCGCCCACAGCTGGGGCGGGGCCGTTCGTCGGTGGGGCATCTGCTGGTGAGGCGCCGTGTGCCGCTGCTGTGCGGCAGCGGTGTCGGCGGAAACGACTGCAGCGGGCAACACCGCGATCGCCGCAATCGTGGCCACGAGGCTGCGCTGGATCGTGCGATTCATGGACTCTCCTACGAGGGTGTCTTCAGGATCGGCTGAGCGAGACCCTGTGTCGCTCAGCGTTTCCTAGCCGTAGGACAAAGATTCCGTCCCACGCGTTTCCGGGAGAAAGTGGGACGTCCCACCCTAGGGAACGGTTGAGTCTCAGCCGCCGTCGCCCGGGAGACCAGCCCCACTTCCCGCCAGGCTGCGGATGAGGGCCCCGTCAGGGTGGGCGTTGGCCAGCTGGTCGATCTCGTCTTCCAGTGCCTTGAGGCGGGCCTTGCCAGCCGCCAGCTCGTCGGCGAGTTCGCGGATGAGTTCGGCGGTGCGCCGTTCGCCGGGAGGCGCGACGCGGTGGGCCTGTGCGGAGTTCACGGCGGCGTCCACCTGGGCCTGCGCCACGGTCTGCTTGCTGACGCCATGCCTGCCCAGGTAGCCAGCGATGCGGGTGGTTCCGGCGCGCCGGATCTCGCTCGCAGTG
The DNA here is from genome assembly GCF_042882185.1 of Streptomyces sp. NPDC058239. Lineage (NCBI taxonomy): Bacteria > Bacillati > Actinomycetota > Actinomycetes > Kitasatosporales > Streptomycetaceae > Streptomyces > Streptomyces sp. NPDC058239. The sequence continues at coordinate 7,767 of NZ_JBHVWS010000041.1, read as the reverse complement.
ACGTAGCGGCCCGGCAGGATGAGTCCGGACTTCTTCGTGGGGTCCACGGCGCGTTCCGGGCCGGGGTGGATGCCCGTGAGCAGATCCCGCAGACACGAGGTCCGCGCTGTGGCGCCCTGCGGACGCAGTGGACTGTGCCGCTTGGGATTCGTAAGGAGGTAACGGAGTTGCTGCTGCCTGCAAGCTAGCCGCGGCGGTGTGGGAGTGGGGGCGGCCGGCCGGCAGCGTTGCTCTGGCCTCCGTCGACATAGTCGTCGTGGTGTACGTGATGCGCGGCGCGTTTCTCCTCCGGGACGGCTGTTTGCCGCGAATCGAAGAACCTGAACTGCGGGTCGCGGGGCGAGACCGGCATAGGCGACGAGATGGTCGGCGGTGGGGGAGTGCGCCGGCGTCGGACCGGGCTACGCGCAGCGTTCGTGGTCGGCCAGGACCGGGTCGATCGCATCGAGATGGATGGCGACTCGAACTCCCCTGCTGTGGTCGCTACTTGTGGCGAAAGCGTCACCTCTCGGTGAAGTACACCTGCGTCCGGGGGTGCTGGGTCCGGCCGGCACGTTTCTTACAGGCAACGACACCATCACGCCCTCGCAGCGTAGACAACGAGTGTCCAAGGTCCCGAGGAAGCTTCAGCCGCGACCTTCACGCGAGTGTGCCGGGAACCAGACTGGCAGGGGACATCACCTTCCTGCCCACCGCCGAGGGCTGGCTCTACCTCACCTGCCGGCTCGACCTGGCTACCCGCGAGGTTGGCGGCTGCGCCATCGCCGACCACCACCGCGCCTCCCTGGTCGTCGACGCGCCGCAGATGGCCCACGGCCGGGGTGGCCTGCGACCGGCAGCGAATACACGTCGGCCGAATTCGGGGATGAGATACGTGAGTTGGGAGTGATGCAGAGTTGCGGCCGCACCGGATCATGCTTCGACAACGCCGCCGCGGAGACTTTCTGGGCTCTACTCAAAGAAGAGATCGGCACCTGCGTCTGGCCAGACCCACCGCCCGTGCCGAGGTCTTCGCGTTCATCGAGACCTTCTACAACCGCCGTCGTCTACGCAAACACAAGGTCCACGGCTACCTCACCCCAGCCGAAACCCGACAACTACATGAACACGCCTTGGCGGCATAAAGATCGAGTGTCCGAGATCACGGGGAAACGTCAGTTCAGGGCGCACCTACGAGGCGGTCCAGCGATGGCGCCAGAACCGGGGCAAGCGCATCGGCGTACGCCTCCGAGAGGTGGCTGTCGTCGCGGTAGACGGCGGTGTCGGCGACGACTACGGGGCAGATTCCGGTGCGGGGGGCGCAGAGCCAGGGGGTGGGGTCGATGACTGTGGTGGCCGTTGTGGATGCGGCGGTGCGGAGGGCGGTACCGCGGGTCGCGTTGCGGGTCGTGTCCGGCAAGTTGTTCGCGCAGGTGCGTAGTTGCAGGGAGTTACTGGCGGCGCAGTCGATCGGGTCGCCCTTGGGCCATGGGGTGTCGAGCAGGGCGGCGACCCGGGCGCCGGAGGTACCCAGGTTGCGGAAGGTGTTCTCGAAGCCGGTGGTCCACTGGTGGAGGGGGTCGGTGGCGGGGCGGGCCGGATCTCCGGCGTCCGAGGAGGAGACTACGACCAGGTCGGGGCGCAGGGTCTTGATCCTTGCCATGGCGTTGGAGCGCCAGGTGTCGCAGGCGGTGTACGGCTTGTGACCGCTGACGATGGTCACGTCGGCGACCTTGCAGGAGGCCTTCGTCAGCGAGACCAGCTTCCAGCCGCGTGTGGTTGCGAGCCGTTGCAGGGCCGGGAACCACTGGGCCGCGTGGGAGTCGCCGAAAAGGACGACCGTACGGGAGGAAGTCCGGTCGCCGTAGACGCAGGGCCGGGTGCCGGTGGCGGCGTAGTCGACGTGGCAGCCGTCCCGGTAGACCGCGGAGCGGGAGGACCTCACCTTCGGCAGGGGCGGGGCGAGGTTGCTCGGCAGGGCGGTGGGGGACGACGCCAGGAGTTCGGTGAGACGCGCCTGCGGGGCCGGTGCGTCGGAGAGAGCCTTCGCCAGCGCGGGCGCGGGGTCGCCCACCTCGATCGTCGGCGGGACCGCCATAGCCGTCAGGGACAGCGCCGAGGCGCCAGCCGACAGCGCGGCCCCGAGAACCAGGACGCGGCGGGGGCGCCTGCGGAAGGCCCTGTGGAAGCGGACTGGGTTCTCGATGAGGCGCAGGGTCAGCCACGCCAGGCCCAGCGCCGCCGCGCACAGCCCGAGCGCGAGCGGCACGTCGGCCGTGCCGTCTGCGCGGCCCAGCGCCGCCGGGGCTATGACCAGCAGCGGCCAGTGCCACAGGTACCAGCCGTACGAGAGTCCGCCGAGCCACACCAGCGGTCGCCGCCGCAGCAGCCACCCCGCGCCGTGCGGGGTGGGCGCGCAGCCGCCGGTCAGGACGAGCACGGTACCGGCGACCGGCAGGAGTGCGTGGTAGCCGGGGAAGGGCGTCTCGTCGTCGTACCAGACCGCTGCCAGCGTGACGCAGGCCAGGCCGAGCCAGGTCAGCGGGGCCGCGAGGGCGGCGGGCAGCCGTTCCAGCCGGCCGGTGCCCAGCGCCAGGAGCGCGCCGACACCCAGTTCCCAGGCCCGGGTAAGGGAGCCGAAGTACGCCCAGGGAGCCGAGGAGTTCGTCATGAGGACGCCCGCCGCGAACGACCCCAGGCACAGTACCCCGAGCGCCACCGCGACCAGTCGGCGCCGACCGCGGGCGACCCGCCAGGTGAGCCGCAGGAGCAGCGGCCACACCAGGTAGAACTGCTCCTCCACGGCGAGCGACCAGAAGTGCTGGAACGGCGACGGCGGGCTGTTCTGGGCGAGATAGTCCGTACCGGCCGCCGCCAGCCGGAAGTTGACCGCGTACAGTGCGCTGGCGAGGGCGTCGCCCGCGTACTCGGCGAGCCGCGCCTTCGACAGGAACTGCCACGCCCCGGCCAGCGTGACGGTGATGACCAGGGACGACGCGGGAAGCAGCCGCAGTGCCCGGCGGGCGTAGAAGGAACGGACCGACACCCGGCCGGTGGTGGCGAGTTCGCGCAGCAGCAGCGACGTGATGAGGAAGCCGGAGATCACGAAGAAGACGTCGACACCGATGTAACCGCCGCTGACCTGAGACACGCCGGCGTGGGAGAGCACCACCAGTCCGACGGCCACCGCGCGCAGCCCCTGGATGTCGAGCCGCAGGGCGTGGCCTTTGGGCGGTGCGGATCTGTCGCTCGCCGGGGCGGTACATATCTCGGCGGACGTGATACTCGACATCAGGCGACTCCTCGGGGTGACTGACATGCTTCGGCTAAGAAGATCGGTCCGGCCGCCCCACGGGGTTCCGCTGTGGTCGCCCCAACTTCGCCTCAGCTGCGAAGGTTCAACCGTGTGAAACCATCGGTTCACCCCCATTCAGCCCTGTGACAAGAGACATCGAGCTCTTTGAGCGTTGCCACTCCAGGGTGAGGACCGCCGCAGTAATGGAGGACATTCGATTCGGGCTGCACCGGGCCCTGCGGAACTCCTTGTGGACTGGGCTCCCGCCCGGTCCGCCGTCGCCGACGGTGCCTCAGCCACTATGGTCCTCGCACCCGAGTCCGCAGTCCGGCCGTCCTGCTGACGGGTGGGTTCCTCGCCGTCGGACGCGCGGATATGGAGCAGGCCGGGCGGCGGCCCAGTCGCGTGGTGCGGCACGCCCCTCCCAAGGCTTCCAGTGGGCAGTCATTGCCATGCCGCGGGTGTCTGGCCTGTGAACTGGTCGACGCGCGGGCCGTGGACCAGTTGGAGGTCCTGCGCCTGCGCGAGTCGCAATGCCGCTATGCGGCCCGTCGGCGTTCGGTGAAGTCGGCGACACCGTCCACCTGGCGGTAGGGCTTGAACGCTGGTGCGAGTTCGCGGACCAGGGTCACACACCGCTCGGCGCCGATGCGGCTTGCGAGATCAAAGGATTCGGTGGTGGCGGCCAGGGCATGCTCGATGTCTTTGGACTGCGGCGATCCCTTGGCCTGGTGGGTCAGGAAGATCCCGCGTGTTCTGTCCCTTACTTTCGGCAGCGGGCTGAGGCCCTGCGACGAGGCACGGTACTTGGCACAAAGGCTAGCTAGGAGCGTCCGCCAGTAGGTCATCGGATGCGGGGGATTCGAGGGCGGGTGTCCCAGCGGTAGAGGGTCCAGGCGCGCCGGATCAGGCAGCGGACGGTGATGATCGCGCTGGCCAGGGCGATGAAGAACTCGATGGGAACCCTTCGTCGCCCGGTGCAGCGGCGGAGCTTGCCGAAGTTGTTCATCCAGGAGTTCGTACGCTCGACCACCCAGCGCCCACCGACCTGGATCGGGGTTTTCGCGCCACGTCCGGCGATCTCGCCGGTGATGCGCCTGACGCGGAGATCTTGGTGGACCATGCGGTAGTCGTAGCCAGCGTCCAGGCTCAAGCGCGGGCTCTCGGGCAGCGGCCCGAGAGCCGCTTGCAGACCGGTAAGGCGTCGAAGGTGGCGGACAGCAGCGTGTGATCGCGGGTGTTCGCTGGGGCGGGGTCGGTGACCAGAGGGATGCCGTATCCGTCCGTCAACTGCGGAGGGGTGTTCGTGATCCTGAATTTTGGTCCGTGACTGGTCCGGAAGCGCTGGTCGGGAGCGGGATGGGAGTGGGAGGAACTGGGAGTTACATCACAGTCCTGGCCCTGCTGCAATAGGGCCTAGCGAAAGGCGCCTGACGGGTAAAAGCCCAGTTCAGGCGCCTTCTCTTGTGCCTCTAGAAGAAGCCGAGCTTCTTCGCCGAGTGCGACACCAGAAGATTCTTCGTCTGCTGGTGGTACACGTCATGCATGTCGCTGACCAAGGTCATCTGGACACCGAGTCCGATGTCGTGGGCCTGCAGGAGGCCGGCGGCACCGCGGCCCAGAAACTCGCCGAGGCGCTCGGCTGGTACGACAGGTACGACCACCGGGCGGGCGAAAACGTCGGCATCATCAGCCGTCACCCGGTCACCGCTCGCCTCGGCGACCCCGCTGTCGGCTTCTACGGAGCGGCGGGCGTCCGCATTTGAATCGGCGGAGCGTACGAAGTGGACGTGTGGACCGTCCACCTCCACTGCACGCCGTACGGGCCCTACGAGTCCGCCTTCGACGGGCTCCCGCTGCCGAGCTGATCGCTCACGAGGAGATGCGGCTCGCGCAGATGCGGGACGCGCTGCGGTGGATCGCCGAGGCGTCCGACGCCACGACGCCCGTGGTGCTCGTCGGGGACTTCAACACCCCCTCCCATCTGGACCGGCCGGACGTCGCCTGGCCCGTGACGAAAGCCGCCGAGGAGGCCGGCCTGCGCGACTCCTACCGCGAGGCCCACCCGGACCCGATCGCCGACGCCGGCCACACATGGTCCCCCATCCATCCCGAACGCGAGGACGGCAGCGGCCGCCCCGAGCCACAGGACCGCATCGACTACGTCCTCCACAACGGTCGGGGCCTCGGAGCCCTCGACTCCCGCGCCGTCGTCACCGTCACTCCGTGCGCCTGGCTCGATGTCGCCGGCAACGACTGGCCGTCTGACCACGCGGCGGTGCTCACGACCTTCACCCTGGGCCGGCCGGGGTGACCCACGTCGTCCACCGTCACAGCTCGGCTGAAGCTCCTTTCTAAAGGCTCTCCCGTAGTCCCTGGCAGGCGCACGACGACGGCACGGAGAAGGACGAAAGCGGCGAGGCGTACGTCGTCGACCTGTGCAATCAGGTGCTTGGCGAAACGGCCCTGACGCAGCACAGGTTCGACTGGCTCCTGGGAGACCCGGGGGCGTGCGGGCGGCGCGCCAGGCTGCCCGTCGGCGCCTACTGGCCCGGTAGTCAACTCGTGATCGAATACCTTGAGTTGCAGCACGACCAGTCGATGCCGCACTTCGACAAGCCGGACAGGCTGACCATCAGCGGCGTCCACCGCGGCGAACAGCGGGCCCTGTACGACGCCCGACGCGACACCGAGATTCCCGCCCAGGGGTCCGCTCCGACACCGTCATCCGCCGCCACCAGATGCTGGTCACCTGCGCGTTCTGACCTGCGGGTTGGCCTGTCGGGGCCTGGGCGAGGAGGTGCGGGCAGGGCTGCCGGAGGCGAACGGGCTGCTGGCGGTGCGGATCCAGCGGGACAGCTGGCCGGGCTGGCGCGGCTACAGCGAGGGCGGTTGCACATGCGGCCGTCGGCGAGGCACGCCGAGCCGACGCCCGTGCCGACCCGGCCCGGTGTCCGCTCGTGGTGGCGTCGGCTGAACTCCCGATGGTGACCGACGCCGAGGACGGGCGCGTTGGCAGGCGCCGCCGCCTCTTGCTCAGGATCACGATGCCAGGACGCGGTCGGCGGCGATGGCTGATGCGACGGTGCCGCCGGTGACGACGGCCCAGGCGGCGATGACCGGGATGCGGGTGCTCCAGGTGCGCAGCGCGGGCGAGGCCGAGGCTCGGGCGAGGAACGCGTCGCGACCGCGCAGTACCACAAGGCCGACACCGGTAAGGGTCAGCGCCATGCCGACGCCGAACGCCACCACCATCGCGATCGCCGCACCGACCCGGCCGGTCAACAGTCCGCTGAGGAGGACGAGGAACGCCGACGGGGAGGGGAGCAGGCCGCCGGACGTGCCGAGCAGCAAGATGCCGCGCCAGGTGAGCAGAGACTTGGACGTCGGGTGGTGGCTGTGGCCGTGGCCGTGGTGGTGATCGTGGTCATGCCCGTGATCGTGGCCATGGTGGTGTCCATGGCTGTGACCGTGCTTCCGGTTGATCAGGTGGCGCCGTAGCAGGCCGATGCCCACGGCGACCACGACCAGGGCTGCGATCAGCTGAAGCCAGTTCGTCACCGCTGCGACGTCCGGTGCTTGCTGGGCGGCGAGCCACCAGCCCACGGCGAGTACGGCGACCGATGCGGTGTGCATGACGGCCACGATGGCGCCGAGCCACACCGCGTCCCGCGCTCTGCCCTGGCCGCCTACGAGGTATCCGGCGGCGAGCGACTTTCCGTGGCCGGGGGCGCAGGCGTGGAAGGCGCCCACGGCTGCCGAGATGAGAAGGGCCAGTGGCAGTACGACGCCGTGGTCCAGCAGTGCCGCAAGGTCTGTGGTCCACACGGTTGTCGGTGCCGTGGACGCGGTGGCGGCGGAGCCGGCTCCGCCGAGGGCGAGGGCATGGGTGGGGGCGCTTGCTGTGTGCAGGCCGCCGCCGCCCTTCTTTGTCACGGAGATCGTGCGATAGGCCGGGTTGACGTCGGTCAGTGCGGTGATGGTCAGGGCGACCGTGTCAACGGGTTCGGGGCAGCTGTAGTGGATGAGGGCGCCCTTGCCGGCGAGCCGCGCAGTGTCCACCGCCCCGAGCCGGCATGCGCGCCCGCCCTGGTGCACGGTGATGTGCGAGCCGAGGTAGGCCGCCTCATCCCCCTTGGCAGCCTTTTGCAGGACCTCAAGGTCGTTCTGCTGGGCCGACCACGTGATGTCGACGGTGCGGCCTTCGGCCTCGACCTGGGCGACCGGCGGTGTGCCGAAGGGATGCGCCTCGGCCGTGCCTGCGGCGCCGAGCACCGCCAGTGCGGCGGCCAGGCCGATCAGCACGAGACGGGCGACGTGGGTGCGGAGGGTGTGGAGGGTGTGCACAGTGGTGGTCCCGTCGGGAGTGGAACGCCGCGCGTTGCCTCCCCTGGCGGGGGGGGGCCCCCCCCGGCCGGGTGGGGGGGTGAGCCGTGGCCCCCGGGGGGGGGGGGGCCCGGGGGTTGAGAGGCGGCGGGGGGGTGGGGGGAGAA
>NZ_JBHVWS010000040.1:0-90404 GCF_042882185.1 Streptomyces sp. NPDC058239 | reverse complement strand
TCAGTTGCACTCGCGTCACGCGAAAAGAACTACCGGATCAGAACCCGCCACGAAGCCGAATCCGGCAGATTGATCACAACACGATACGCGCCCTAGTGAGCACGAGGTGAGCGGCGCGGGTACGCGGGTTGGTGCTGGAACGAGGTTCCTCTACGACGGCGAGAGCGTCGAGGTGGTCGAGAACGAAGAAGACCCCCTGATCACCGAGCGGGCTAGCCACAGGCGTGAAGTTCTGACGGGCTACCGGCAGTTGGCCAGCGACAAAGAGCCGCGGAACGAGTACGTTCCGACGACGTCGATGGAGTCGCGAGGTGGGCGGCCAAGACCGCGGAACTCGGTGTAACCGTCCGCACCATTGAACGGTGGCCCGCTGCCTTTCGCCGGCACGGCGAGGCCGGGCTTGTCCCACGGCGGAGCCGGGCGAAACGGCCACAGCCCTCGGTCGACATGCGGTGGGCGGAGACTGCCCGACGGAACAAATACGTACCGAGAGAGCTGTGGATCTTCGTTCGCAGTAGCGGGCAGCGCTACTCGCGCATGGTCACGCCGCCGTCCACCGACAGGATCTGGCCGGTGATCCAGCTGGACTCCGCGGACAGCAGGAAGACGATCATGGAGGCGAGGTCCTCGGGCTCGCCGAGCCGTGGGAGCGCGGTCTTCTCCAGCAGCGCCTCGAGGATCTCGGGTGGCGTGCCGGTGCGGACGTTCTCCGTGAGGACGACCCCGGGGGCGACGGCGTTGACCCGGATGTCCTTCTTGCCCCACACGTGGGCGGTGTGGCGGGTGAGTGCGTGCAGGGCGATCTTGGATGAGGCGTACGCGGTGAGCCACTCTTCCCGCTGCCAGGCCGCCAGGGAGGAGACGTTGACGATCGAGCCGCCACCCGCGGCGACCAGCGCGGGCAGGCTCTCGCGGATCACGAGGCCGGTGCCGATGACGTTGATCCGCATCATCTCGGCCCACACCTCGGGGTCCATGGTGTCCACGCCCTGGTCGCGGGCCGAGAGGTCCGGGCTGACGGCGGCGGCAACGTTGGCGACGCCGTCGAGCCGGCCGAAGTGCTCGGTGGCCCGGGCCACCAGGGAGGCGATGGAAGCATCGTCCCGGAGGTCGAACTGGACCGTGAGCAGCCGGTCGGCCGCTTCCGCCGCCTGCTCGCGGGTCCGCGCGAGCTTGTCGGGGTTGGTGCCGGCCGCGGCCACCCGGGCGCCTTCGGCCAGCAGCCGCTGTACGGTGACCGCGCCGATGCCCGATCCGCCGCCGGTGACGATGAAGACCTTGTCCTTGAGCCCTTCCATGACTGGGCACATCCTTTCGGCTCGTGGGAGTGCGGCGCCGGTTCGGCGGACGGGAACCATGCCGGGGGCGACGAGGCGGGAATACGCCTGACGTACCCGGCGGTTGCCGACCTGTGCGCGCGGCACAACCGCTTCGACCAGTGCGTTGACGCCTGGTGCGCAGCCCACTGTGCACGACTGCGACAGGGGCTACAAAAGGTACTTTCATGTTCCTGAGGGGCACCGGAAGGGCGTCATCCGTGAGCAACAACGAGGGCCGGCCGGCCTCCACTGGCGAGGCGCGGGGAAACGTACTGCGCCTCTCTGGCCCGTGCGCACGCTGGGACGAGAAGGATGCGGACTTCATCCGCGAGATCCTCGACCTGGTAGGCGACAAGTGGAGCATGCTGGTCATCGGCGCCCTGGCCGCCGGCGACGCCCGCTACTCGGACCTCGACACCACGATCCCCGCCATCTCCCGGCGCATGCTCACCCTCACCCTCAAGCGCCTTCAGCGCAGCGGGCTGGTCGACCGCACCTCCTATGCGGAGGTGCGGCCCCGCGTTGAGTACTCCCTCACCGCCCTCGGCGCTTCCCTGCTCTCCGCCATCGAACCCCTGGCCGCCTGGTCCGCCGACCATCACATGGAGATCCGGCACCACCAGGGCGCGTACGACAAGAGCGCCACACGCAGCGCGCGACCGGCATGAGGCGGAGTGGATCTCGCGCCACAGTGGGGTCCATCATCTGCGGTCTGAGGCTTCGGGCAGGACCGTGAGACTCGCAAGGACAGCCGTGCCGACCTGGTGGGCGGGCAGGCAGCTGGCAGAGCGTCCTCTACGCGCACAACCCTGAGGTCGCCGACACGCCGGGAGCCGTCCGGCGCCCAGCGCCCCTTGGAGCGGACCGGTCTTGTCAGACGGCTTTGACGACGGTGCCGGTGCCTTCGAGCGCGGTGACCTCGTCGGCGGGTGCTGTGGTGTCGGTGACGAGGGTGTGCAGGAGGGTGGCGGGGCCGACGTAGGCGTAGGCGGTGTGGCCGAGTTTGCTGCCGTCGGCGGCGACGATGACGCGGCGCGTGGAGGCGATGCCGGCCTTCTTCACGGCCGCGTCATTGAGGTCGTAGGCGGTCAGGCCCTCGGCTGCGCTCAGACCACAGCAGCCCATGACAGCAGTGTCGAAGCGCAGTGCCGCCAGGGATGCGAGGGTGAGGGGTCCGGTGAGAGCTCCCTCGGCGGCCCGGGGCTGCCCGCCGGGCACCATCAGCGTGGCCGGGCCCGGACCCTCGCCGAGTGCATGGATGGCCTGCAATGACAGGGGCATCACGGTGACCGGCCGACGGCGCAGCAGGTGTGCGATCTCCAGGCAGGTGGTGCCGCTGTCCAGGAGGACGGTCTCGCCGTCGGCAATGAGCGAGGACACCTCGGCCGCGATGCGGCGCTTGGCATCGACGGCCTCGTGAGCACGCAGCGCGAAGGGTGGCTCCTCACCCCGGAGCAGCAGGGTGCGCGCGCCGCCGCGGACGCGCTCGAGGACGCCTTGCGCGGCCAGTGCGTCGAGGTCGCGCCGGATGGTCATCTCGGAGGCGCCGGTCAGGTCGACGAGTTCCTGGACCGTGACCCTGCCCGACTCCCTGACGGTCTGCGCGATCAGCCCGTGCCGGTCTGCGTTGCTCATACCGCGATTGAACACCACCCGAAACGAACATTCAATATGTGCGAAGCGACGGTATTCAATCATCATTAATGTTCGCTATGGTGATTCTCATGAGTTATTCGTTGCGATCCGCCCGAGCAGTGACCTTTGTCTATTTCGTCCTCTGCGGCACCGTGGTGGGCACCTGGGTGGTGCATATCCCGGCCATCGAGGATCGCGTTGGCATCAGTCACGCGACGCTCGGGGGACTGCTGGTTCTGCTGGGCCTCGGGGCCTTCATCGGCATGCAGGTGGCCGGGCGCCTGACCGACCGCCTCGGGGCGCGCACGGTCATCCCCGCCGCCGGTGTGCTGTGCAGCGCGACCCTGGTGCTGCCCGGCCTCGCCCAGGAGCCGTGGGTGCTGGCGGCCGGTCTGCTGGTCTTCGGCTTCTGCAACGGCTGCCTGGACGTGAGCATGAACGCCCACGCCGTGCACGTGGAGAAGTCGTACGGCCGTCCTGTCATGTCGGCTTTCCACGCCACGTTCTCGGTGGGGGGCGTCCTTGCCGCACTTGTCGGAGCGGCTGCGGCGAGCGCGGGCCTGAGCCCCGCCGCAGGCATGGCCGCCATGGGAGCCCTGGGCGTCGTGATCGCCCTGGTGTCGGTACGTGCCCTGCTGCCGGCCACACCCACCGCCGTCGACACAGCCACAGCCACCAACACCGGCATCGGCACCGAGGCGGAGGCCGGGAAGGGGCAGGCCGCCAAGCGTCGCAGCGCCGGTGGCCGCATCTGGGCCCTTGCTGCCCTGGCGCTGATGGTCATGCTGTGCGAGGGCGCCGCCAACGACTGGAGTGCGTTGCACCTGAAGGAGATCCTCGGCGCATCCGCGAGCACTGCCGCCTTCGCCTACGGCACCTTCGCGGCCACCATGACCATCGGCCGGCTGCTCGCCGACCGCCTCGTCGCCCGGTTCGGGTCCATGGCGATCCTGCGTTACGGCGCGGCGACGGCAGCTGTCGGCATCACCATCGTGGCCCTCTGCCCGTGGATGTGGGCCGCGTTCGCCGGGTGGGCGCTGTTCGGTCTGGGGCTGTCCGGCTGTGTCCCGCAGTTGTTCAGCGCGGCCGGGCACGCCGACCCCTCGGCTGCAGGGGCCAACGTCTCCCGCGTCGCCGGACTCGGCTACGTCGGCATGCTCGCCGGCCCCGCCGTCATCGGCTGGCTGACCCACCTCGTCGCCCTGAATCATGCCTTCGTACTGCTGACCCTGCTGTGCGCCGTCACTGCTGTGGCCGCCGGGATCCTGCGCAAGGGATCCGACCGCACGCGCGAGCCGGCAACCAGCAGCCACTGACCCCCTCGGAATCCGGAGGAGCCCACGACCATGCCCACCGAGCGAAGCATCGTGCTGTTCGACCTCTTCGGGGTCATAGCCCCCCACCAACGCCCCGGCGCCCTGGAAAGAATGGCCGCCCGCTGCCACGCACCCACCGACGCCCTCACCACGGCCTACTGGGCGTGCCGACCGCCCTACGACGCCGGTCAGCAGTCCGCGTCCGAGTACTGGACCGCCGTACTGCGCTGGCTGTCCCGTCCCGCCGACGCGGACACGATCGAGGAGTTGCGCGTCACCGACATCGACAGCTGGTCACGCGTCGACAAGCGGATGGTCGCCTATGCCCGGTCCCTCCGCGGCGCCGCCGAGGTCGCCCTGCTGTCCAACATCCCCTCGGACCACGCGGACGTCCTCCTCGCCGCGCAGCCGTGGCTGCACGATCTGGACCACGTTGCCTTCTCCGGGAAGATCAAAGTGGCAAAGCCGGCCCCGGCCGCCTTCCACCACTGCGTCATCGCCATGGGGGCCGCTCCGGCGGACTTCCTCTTCGTCGACGACCGCGAGGAGAACGTACGCGCCGCGCAGGCCATGGGTATGAACGGACACGTCTTCACCGATCACGACGAGCTCACAGCCGTCATCGACAGCTGGCTGCCGACTCGACGAGGCACGTGGAAGTGACACCTGACATGAGACGGCGTGAAAGGACGCAGGTCAGAGCGGCATGTTCATTCTGCTCAACTGAATAAATGACACGCGCCCGGGACAGCAGGATGCTGAGCCGGCGTCTTTGGAGCTGGTCAGGTGGTGGCAGGGGTGTGGAAGTAGTGGCCCTTGGCGAGGTCTTCGAGCAGGCTGGGGTGGGTGGGCTGCCAGTTGAGCAGTTCGCGGGTCAGGGTGCTCGACACCGGGACGTCGAGGCTCATGAAAGGGCTCAGCCAGGTGAAGTGTTCCTCCGCCGTTTCGGGGGCCACGGAGGTCACCGGTACGTCGAGGTGGCGGCCGATCACCTCGGCGATGTCGCGGAGCGCGACGCCCTCCTCCGCGACGCCGTGCAGCGCCGATCCGGCGGGCGCCTTCTCGACGGCCAGGCGGAACAGCCGTGCAATGTCGAGGCGGTGGACTGCCGGCCAGCGGTTGGCGCCGTCGCCGATGTAGGCGGAGACGTTCTTGGCGCGGGCGGTGGCGACCAGGTGCGGCACCCAGCCGTAGTCCCCCTCCCCGTGGACGGTCGGAGAGACCCGCACCACCGATGAGCGGACGCCGCGCGAGGCAAACGCGAGCGCGGCCTGGGCGGTGGCCGACCGAATCACATACGGCGAGCCGTCGATGGTGGGCGCATCCTGCTCGGTCACCGCGCGCCCCGTCGGGAAGCCGATGAAGCCGGTGGCGAGGACGAGGGGGCGATCAGTGCCGGCGAGCGCATCGCCGAAGGTGTCGACGACGCGGCGATCGGCATCGGCGGCGCCCTGGTAGTCGCCGGTGAACGCGCGCTCGCCGTTGAAGGCGAGGTGGATCACTCCGTCCGACGCGACGGCCGTGTCCCACAGAACCTCAACGTCGTCGAGGGTGCCGCGGACAACCTCCTCGCCAGCGGCGGTGAGTGCGGCGGCGGAGGCGTCGGAGCGGGCGAGCCCGACGACCTGGTGCCCCGCGCCGATGAGCTCGGGAACCACAGCGGAGCCGATGAAGCCGGACGCGCCGGTCACAAAGATGCGCATGAGAAACCCCAACCCTTGATTTCAGTTACTGCAATCGACCTTAACATCTGAGTGCAGTCACTGAAATCACGTAGGATCTGCCCATGGGTAGATGGCAGCCGAACGCACGCGGGCGCCTGGCGGCAGCGGCGCTGGAGCTCTACAGCGAGCGCGGATACGAGCAGACCACCGTGGCGGAGATCGCCAAGCGCGCCGGGCTCACTGAGCGGACCTTCTTCAATCACTACGCAGACAAGCGCGAGGTACTGTTCGCCACCGCAGGCGAGTTTCAGGACCGGTTTGTGGGGGCGGTCTCCGATGCCCTGAAGTCCGTGGCGCCGATCGACGCTCTGGCCGTGGGTCTTGAAGCGATCGCCGAGATGCTCGCCGGCCAACGCGACTTCGTACGCACTCGACAGGCTGTGATCATGTCGAACCCCGAGCTCCAGGAGCGCGACCTGATCAAGCTCGCCTCGACCTCGGCCGCGCTCGCCGATACCCTGCGCCAGCACGGCGTTGCGGAACCGGACGCGAGCCTGGCCGCCGAGGCAGGGGTCGCCCTCTTCAAAGTCGGCTTCCATCGCTGGATCGCGGCGGACGAGGAACGCGAGCTGTCGTTGTTGATGCGGGAGGCATTGGACGCACTCAAGGCCGTGACCGCGGGCAGTTAGGGGTTTCTCAGGGATTGCCGAGCGATGGGGATATGTGACCTGCAGGGTTGTCTCAGCGTTCGGTGTCTCAGGTCGATCTGTACGCCATAGTTCGCTGGAGAGCTGTAAGGGATGCCTCATCCAGGGCTGTGGGAAGTTCCGCGGGGCGGAACAGGGTCCAACCGCCGGTCCGCCCCCAATTGTCTTTCGCGTTGAGCCACCGAGCGCTAGTGTCCGGGGGCAGCAAGTTGCCCCACGAGGAGTTGCAGACATGGCCGGTCGTCCGAGCGCGCGTTGACGTTGTAGGCCGTGATCGGCCTGTCATCGCGTGCTGCCCTTGATGTTGCGGCACAGCGAGCCTTCCCCTGCCTGAATCGCAGGCGCACCTGTTGTGCGCCGGGTGATGGGCCTCGTCGTCGGCAATCCAAGGGACCTTCGTGTCGTCCACTCCTTCCACCGCATCCGATTCCAGTCGATCTACTCCGCCAAACCTGTGGCGGGATCGCGACTTCCGCAGACTCTGGGTGGGTCAGACGGCCTCCCAACTCGGCGAACACACCACTCTGATCGTTCTCCCGCTCTTCGCCGTCCTGACGCTCGACGCTGGCGCCGGCGAGTTGGGCGTCCTCCGCGCGGTGGGGCAGGCGCCGATCCTGTTGCTCTCGCTCTTCGTCGGCGCCTGGGTAGACCGGTGGCGGACCCGCACGGTGATGGTGGTGACGGACGCCTGCCGGACCCTGATGCTGAGCGCCGCCGCCGCGGCCGGTCTCCTCGGTTGGCTCGGTCTGCCCGCGCTGCTCGTGGTCGCCTTCGCCGTCGGGGCGCTGTCCGTGTTCTTCGACGTGGCCTATCAGGCGTCTCTCGTACGGCTGGTGCAACGCGATCAGTTGCTGCAGGGCAATAGCGCGCTCGAGGGCAGCCGATCCGCGGCGCAGATCGGCGGGCCCGCCCTCGGTGGTGCGTTGGTGTCCCTGCTGTCGGCGCCGATCGCTGCTGCCTCCAGCGCGGTGTTTTTCGCGCTGTCGTTCCTGTCGATTCGGCGGATCCGTCGGACCGAGGCGATCCCCGAACGCTCGGAACGTCCCCCTCGGGTGTGGCGACGGATCCATGAGGGCCTTTGCTTTGTCGTCATCGATACCTTGCTGCGGACCGTGTGCCTCGCCTCGGCCGCCTTCCAGTTCTCCTTCGCGGCCATGATGACGGTCTACCTGCTCTTCCTGCCGCGGGAACTGCACCTGTCGGGTACCGCTGTCGGGCTGGCACTCGCGGCGACGGGACCAGGCGCGTTCCTGGGCTCGATGCTGGCCGCCCGCCTGCCGAACCGGTTCGGTCATGGCGCGGTGCTCGTGTTCGCGGCGGCACTCGGCGACGGCGTGTTCCTGTGTGTTCCCGCGCTGCACGACTCCTCAGCGGTGACGGTTTCCGTGCTCCTGGCGGTCGCCTTCGTGTTCGGGACCGCTGGCCAGCTGGTGAATGTCACGATCATGGCGGTTCGGCAGGCCGTCACTCCGGACGGGATGCAGGGTCGCGTGGCCGCGACGATCACGTTTGTCGGTATGGGGACGGCCCCACTCGGCTCCCTGCTCGGCGGCTTTCTCGCGATGGAGTGGGGGTTGCGTACCAGTCTCCTGGTGGCGGCCGCGGGCATGATGTTGTCACCGGTGGTGATGGCTTTGTCCCCGCTCACACGCCTGGGACGGACGCTTCCGGCTGCGCATAATCCGCCGCTGTCGGCTGGCCGCTCCGAGGTCCACGAGTCCAGCAGCTGCCCTTCATCTGACGTCGAGTGACATCGGAACTCGGCACTACTCACGGATGCGGCATTGACGCGGCTCTCGACTCCATCGTGAAGACGAATATGCACACGTGCATCGCCATGCGCCGCAGGATCAAGCATCAGCGGAAGTGAGGCGGTGGTGCCGTCGAATCGCTGGAGGTGTCCTCGCAGGGCTGCATTCTCCGCTGTTGCGCAGGCTCAGCGCCTGGATGTTGTTCGCGTAGGCGGCGATGGTGGCGCGCGCCTCCCGCCGCTCGGTCGCGTGTTGGGAGCGCAGCGTGCGGTCCGCCTTCTTGAGGCGGGCGATGTCTGCGGTCAGGGTGTCGGTCTGCGGGCGGGGCGCGTCCGGTGTCCGCAGAAGCCCGGTGATGATCTCGGCAGGGGTGAGCGATAGTAGGTGGCGCGCGAGATACCGGCCTCCGTGCACAGCGTGGTGACGGTGAGAGCACCGGTGGTGTGTTCGGGGTTTCCTGTCACGATCCGTTCGAAGGCGTGGACGACGGCCTGGTCGACGCCCGGTCGTACGGGAACGCCGGCGTGTTCCAGGGCGTGCCGCAGCCGCAGCGCGGCGAGGTCATTCATGCGTCGGGGCTTCCGGCGGGTTGCGGAGTTCTGCGATGGCGTGGTCGAGTTCGGCGATGTCGGTGGTCAGTGCGGCGGTCTGGAGGCGGGAGAGTCCCACCGGGGCGTCGAGCGGGCGCTGGGCCTGGGCGCGGGCGGTTGTCTGGCGGGGCAGACGGCCGCTGGAGCGGCGGGCATTGGTACAGGTCAGGCACGCGCCTTGACCCAAGGCCCCTTGCAGTCCCGGCTTTCCCCCTCAAGTGGATGCAGTAGCGCCTCGCCAACGAGTGTCATGTGCGTCAGCCGGCCACACCAGCCACAGATCGTATTTGCCATAGCCAGAAGATATGCCAGCAAGCTGACAACGCCACTGGGTTGTCCCTGCACCGCTGAGCACCACACATCCGCAAATGTCCGCACCCGCCACACCTCTGACGGACCCGACGTCGCCCACCGCTCCCCCAGCTCCGCGACCGCGACCAGCGCCGTCTCCTCATCGCCGGCCGCCACCCCCACCACAACCAGGCCCGGCTCGGACACATACACCGCATCGAAAGACCTCATGCCCATTCCAAGGCGAGCAGATCGAAGTCCGGTTCCTGACCGGCGGGTTGTTCACCAGGAAGGGAAGCAGGGGCATGCGAGAGATGACGAGGCGGAGCGCTCAGAACGGTGGGCTGCTCCTCGGCAGGCAGTTCTCAGCATCCCGCTTCCCAGCGGTGGCCCCCGCTTGCCTCCCTCCACAGTAACCACGCCAGTAGGTGGTCTCGTTCCGGAAACTGGCAGCGCAGATAGTAGTGGGGTGTCTCCTCGGAGACAGGCTTGGAGGCCTGTGTAGCCGGGTTCTCCGCTGCGACAGCAGGTGAGAGCGCGAGGAAAGCAAGGATTACGGGCCCTAGGAAGACGGAGTATCGGGTCCAGCGCATCTTCTCCTCCTCGGGGCGTCGTTCAAATGTGCCCTCAGTACCAGTGCACTACCGCGGCCGCACTCTCGCCAGCGTGGCCGGGACTTCGGCACTGCCCTTCTGGATCCCGCGAGCTCCCCCGATGCCTGCAACTGCGTAATCGTCATGCTCCGCCACCACGGGCGCGTCGTAACATCCGTGATGCTGCCGTTGCTCAGGCCGAAGTACCCGCCCCTGTACGTGGTGTCTGCGACCGGGCCCGTCGTCCAGCCCGTCCCATCGGACCGTGGCGTTGCGCCGCACGTATGTGTCACATCCACCTCCAGTCGGCTGGTGTTACTGACCGCGATCCGGCTGGTTGACGATCACCGCGACGCCGTTCAGCGGCGGGCCGGAAGCATTGGCCGCCCGTCCGGTCAGCATCGGCTGCTGTCACCGAAGTGACGCCGGTGCGGCGAGAGGGGTGCGCTCGTCTTCTCCGCGTGGGCGGAGGACGCGGCACGCGGTTGCGGAAAACCGAAACTGATGCACCTGATGGCTCGTCTTGGGGGGCGAGGCCAAGCGGATGGGAAGCCATGATGGAGCGGGCGGACAGCGGTGCGACGTCGACGGTGAAGGCAGCAGCGCCCCAGTGGGCGCGGCGCCGAACGGGGCGGTGGGAGGGGGACGCGAGGGGCCGGCCGGCCTGGACGCGGGTCCTCGCCGCGCTTGCGGTGCTAACGGCCGGGCTGCTGGCGTTCCACCGGGCCGTCCCCAACTCCGTGGGCCGCCTGGGCAGTTTACTGGAAGCCTTCTTGCCTTGGCTCGGCCTGGTGGTCGTAGTGCTGCTCGGCCTGACGATGCTGCGCCGTTCGGCCACCGCACTGGTGGCCTTGCTACTGCCGGTGGCGGCCTGGACGTACCTCTTCGGCGCCCTGCTCCTGCCTGGGGCAGAGCCCGGCGCGCACGATCTGGTCGTGGTGCAGCACAATGTCAGCGACGAGAACACCGACCCGGCGGGCACGGCCCGTGCCCTGGCTGACGCCGAGCCCGATCTCATCGCGCTGGAGGAGCTCGTGTCCCCGGCGCTGCCGGTCTACGAGAAGACCCTCGCCCCCGACTACCCGTACCACACAGTTCAGGGCACTGTCGCACTCTGGTCAAAGCATCCGCTCACCGATGCCCGACTGTTGAACATAAAACCCCAGGGGATCGCGGAGGACTGGAGTCGCGGGCTGCGGACCGTGGTCCACACGCCGCACGGCGAGATCGCGGCGTACGTCGCACACCTGCCCTCGGTCCGCGTCCGGGCGAGCGGCCTCGCCTCCTCCTGGCGCGACGAAAGCGCCGACCTGCTGGGCAAGGCCGTCGCCGCCGAGAAGCTGAGAACGGTGATCCTGCTGGGCGACCTCAACAGCACGGTCGATGACCGCGGGCTGGCCCCGCTGACCTCACGGATGAACGTGGCGGAACGGGGTTTCGCCTTCAGCTTCCCCGCCGCCTTCCCGCTGGCCCGGATCGACCAGGTCATGGCCCGCTCGGCGACCGTCGACCACATCCGCACCTTGCCCGCCACCGGCAGCGACCACCTGCCGGTCGCCGCCCGGATCACATTGGGCTGAAGGAACGGTCTCGGTGACAACAAGCCTGCGTATGTGACAACTGCTGAACCTGAATGGGTGTTGTCGGGGCATGGCGGGCGTGGGGGTACCCCGATCCGCTCCGCGTGTGGCTGTCGCGTCCGGATGAGGGCATGACCGAGAGCGAGACGACGATGTCGTCGATCAACGGCTCAATCCGCGCCCACTGCACGTCAGTCAACGGCACATCCGGATCAACGATCGGATGATCCGAACGAAACGGCCTGGACCTGTCGATTCCCTACGGAGCGATCATTCACAATTCCTATCTCAGTTGAACGTGACGATCCGGTTGGCGGCATCCGGTGCGATGAAGGCGAGAAGTGACTCGGCCTCGTCCAGCACTGCCGCGGTGTCTGCCTGCGACAGCGGCCGGAACGGCGAGATGAGCAGTGTGGAGCCCGTCTTCGACCATGTGCCGTGGACGAATCCGTCGACCAGAAAGGTGGGCCGCACCATCGCCTGACCCGGCATCACCTGCTTACGATCCGCCTCGCTGATCACTCGGGCGCGGTCCGCGTGCCCGAGGAGGAGATTGTCGAAGGCGGGCAGAAAGCGCACCGGGACGGGTCGGTCCGGGTCGGCGAGCAGCGCGTCCGGCAGGTCGAAGAGCTCTGTGCCCTGCTCGTCGCGGAAGACGCGTAGCTGCGGCCGCAGCTCGTCGAGAGTCTCGCGCAGGCGGGTCAGCCCCGACCATGCCTGGATGTCCTTCACACCGGCCGGGCCGAACGCCGCCAGGTAGCGGCGGATCAGCCTCGCGACCTGAGACGCCGCCATCGGTCGGCCGATCCACTGCTCCGCGACTGTGATGGCGATGCCGGCACGGGTGCCCCAGGCTCCCCATGTGCCGGTGGCCGGAGCGTGCACCATCGGTACCCTCAGTTCTACCGCCCCCGCGAGCACGCGGCCGTCGCGGCCGGGGAAACGCTCGGCGAGCGACGAGGCGAGCTGGTGCCGCTGCAGGGTCCGCCCAGCCATCAACTCCACCCCGGTGGCAGCGATTTCGTCGAGGTCCAGCCCGGCAGTCTGTGCGGCAAAGTACCGCGCCCGCGTGGTGCGGTCCAGGACGGGCTGAACGACTGGCCGCAGCCAGCGGAAGTCGTCGCTGCTGGTCAGGTGCTGGGTGCTGCGCAGGACTGCAGAGCGCACCACGCGCCGGTCGCGGAGCAGTGCCGTCAGTTCGTCGTGCCGGAAGTCGGCCAGCCGGGTCCACAGGCCCACGTAGGGCCAGTTGGGCTCCTGCCCCTGCAGAGCGACCAGTTGCTCGACGACGTCGAGCGCTGGGCGGGAGGTTCGGGCTGCCAGGAACTGACGTTGGAGCAGTGTCCGGTTCAGGGTGCGGATGGAGAGCACGGGGATGTCGGGCATGTGGTGCCGGATCTCCTTGGATGTGGTGGGGACGCCGCAGGGAACGAGCCGCCCGCCAGTATGTGACAGGCGGCTCGCGTCGAGCCTCAGTCGGCGACCTTCACGGAGACGTTGCCCCTGTAGTTGCCCTGCAGCAGGGAGACGAGCGCCTGAGGAGCGGCCGTGACACCGCCTTCCACGATCGTGTGGGGGAACACGAAGCGGTCCTCGCCCAACCAGGTGCTGAAGTGCTCGGTCCACGCCGCGACCTGCTCCGGCGTGTGGTAGGTGGAGAACGGCAGGACCTCGATCCTCTTGGCGGTCGCCGCGGTGAGGTCCGGCTCGGGGAACCGGTTCTCGTGGTCGCCGATCTGGGTGGCCAGCGCACCGCAGAGCGCGAACCGGGCACCGGGTGCAGCCGCTACGACCGCTGCCTCGAACTGTTCGCCGCCGACGTTGTCGAAGTAGACGGTAATGCCCTCGGGCGCCAGTTCCCGCAGGCGATCGAGGACGGGGCGGTCGTGGTAGTTGAACGCGGCGTCGAAGCCGAGCTTGTTGACCAGGTAGTCGATCTTCTCCTGGCTTCCCGCGCTGCCGATCACCTTCGCGGCGCCCCGGCACCTGGCGATCTGCCCGGCCAGCGACCCGACGCCGCCCGCCGCACCGGAGACGAAGACGACATCATCGGCCCCGACCTTGGCGATCTCGGCCATCCCGTAGTACGCGGTGGGCCCCTGGCTGAGGTAGTGCACCGGGCTCGGGAACAACTCCGGGTCCAGCTTGGGGTACTGGTCCGCAGGCCCGGCCGAGTACTCGCACCACCCCGTCATGGTGCGGACCAGGTCGCCGACGGCCAGGTCCGCGCTGTTGGAGCGCACGACCGTGCCCACCGCGCCGCCTCCGATGCGCTGGCCGACCTGCCACGGCGGGATCGGCAGATGGGAGTCGGCGCGCATCATCTCCAGATAGGCGACCGACAGGCCCAGGTAGTCCGTGCGGACCAAGACCTCTCCGGCGCCCGGTTCGGGCGTCTGCACCTGCACGAGGTCGAAGTTGTCGAGCCCAAGCTCCGCCCTCAGGTGCTTGGCCAGCCGCACTTCCCACGCCGTGCGGGTGATCGTCGGCATCGTGCTGTCGGTCATCGTTCTCCTTGTTTCGATCAGTCGGCGCACCCGGCCCGGGGCCTGTGCCGTCCTCGCGAGATCCACGCTACGAGCTATAACGGTCACTTTCTGACCTCAATTGCCGCCATCCTGGGGGCATGGCGAACACAAGCTCTCGGACTCTGCGGCTGCTGTCCCTGCTCCAGTCCCACCGGCACTGGCCGGGCGGTGAACTGGCCGACAGGCTCGGTGTTTCCGTGCGCACCCTGCGGCGCGACATCGACCGGCTGCGCGAGTTGGGCTACCCGGTCGAGGCCAGTCGCGGCGTCGAAGGCGGCTACCGGCTCACGGCAGGCGCCGCCCTACCGCCGTTGGTCCTCGACGACGAGGAGGCGGTAGCGCTCGCCATCGGGTTGCGTGCAGCTGCCCAGGGCGCGGTCACCGGAATTGAGGAGTCCTCGATCCGCGCGTTCACCAAGGTCGTACAGGTCATGCCGGCGCGACTGCGCCGACGGGTCGACGCCCTGCGGGTGGTGACCGTCCCCTCCGTCGAGGGTGGTGGGCGGAGCGTCGAGACCGGCGTGCTGACCGCCATCGCGCAGGCATGCCGTGACGAGGAACGGCTTCGGTTCTCGTACACCGCCCGCGGTGGCGCCCGGAGCGCCCGCCATGTCGAGCCGCACGGGCTGGTCTCGCTCGGGTACCGCTGGTACATGGTGGCCTACGACCTGACCCGGCAGGACTGGCGCAACTTCCGGCTCGACCGCCTCGACGATCCGCACAGCACCGGAGAACGGTTTCGCCGGCGCGAGCTACCCGCCGACAACGCTGCGGCGTTCGTCCGTTCACGGGGTGCCGGTGTCCCCGCGCTGCATAGCGTCGAAGTGCTCGTGTACGCCACCGCGGCGGCTGTCCGCACGCGGATCGGCCCGTGGGCGACGGTCGAGGAGGTCGACGAGCAGCGGTGCCGGGTACGGATGGCCTCGCAAACGCTGGACTGGCCGGCTCAGGCACTGGGCAATGTGGGTGCGGAGTTCGAGGTGCTCGGCCCTCCCGAGTTCATCGACTTCATCCGCGAGTGGGCTGCCCGCTTCACCCGTGCCACCGGCTCGTGATTTTCTGGTGTCCAGGGCTTCCCGCCTGGCTTTGCAGGCAGTCACAGCCGGAGAATTCCGCTGACGGCGTGCGCTTTACCGTGCCCGTGCAGACCCTGTGCGCGGGTTCGAATCCCTGGCACTTCGGGCTGCGGTACAAGGGCGCCACCTGGCTGAACGTGGTGAACGACCAGGTGATGGGGCTTGGTATGGAAAGGGTCGAGGGCGCCAATCTCGCCGAACATATCCGCGACGAGAGTCCCATGGCCATGGCTCTCGCTCTTCAGGTCGCGCAGGAGATCTGCGCGGCCCTGGTCGCCGCGCACAGCGCGCAGCTCATCCACTACGACATCAAGCCGCACAACGTGATGCTCACCCCTGACGGCCGGGTCAAGGTGGTCGACTTCGGCATCGCCGGGTTCATCCAGAGGGCCTTCACCCTGGCCCACTCCCGGCACGCCCGAGTACGGGGCGCCCGAGCAGTTCCTCACCGAACGCGGCGGCGCTCGGACCTGTACGCCCTCGGCAGCGTCCTCTTCGCTCCGCTCACCGGGCGTCCACCGTTCACCGGGCGAACCGGCCTCGCGATCATGCACCAAGAGCTCGCCGAGGACGCACCCTCACTCGGCACACTTCGGCCCGAGCTGCCGCCCGCGGTGATCCGGCTCGTCGCTGAACTGCTCCAACGCGACCCCGACCAGCGCCCCCAGACGGCAGAAGCAGTCCACGAGCACCTGGGCCGGCTCCGCACCGCCCTCGACACCCGCGGCACCTCCGACGCGCCCACCGTGACCCGCGTGCCGTCTCGCATCACCACCCCGCCGCTACCCGCTCCCGCCAGCCCCTTCGAGATTTCCTGGACCGGCCGGGAGTCAATCACCGATTACGCGCGAATGTCCCGTGCGCACGTCACCCGTACGTCGCGTGTATCCGCGGTTCTGTGGGCGATCACGGCAGTCGGCCTCGGTATCGGGCTGGGGACTGGACGCCTCCAAGGCCTCAGCCAGGAGACCAGTCCCAGCGTGGGGAGCTTGGCCGGGTTGGCGGGCGCCATAGCCGGGCCATTCGCGCTCACGTATCTCTTCGTGCTGGTGTTTGGCGTGGTCAGGATGCGCTACGAGCGGGAGAGGTCTCCCTGGTCCCTCAGCATCGGTCCGCACGGCATCGTCGCCACTGGTGCCTTACGCCGTGCGGTCGGCTGGGACCAGATCCAGATGGTCACCGTGGAGGCGATCTTATCCGCCTGCCGTACGGCTACAGGGCGCTGCATGTTCGCTCCACCGACGCCGCCAACCTTGCCGGCGCCCGTCCCGCGGGCTGGGGCTACCCCAGCGGCATCAACCGCCGGCCGGACCGCCGCATCCCGCTCTGTGTCCTCGGACCCATGACCGAGCAGCAGCACTCTGAGTTCACCACCGCTCTCATCCGCTACGCCGGCGCGCTCTGGCATCCGGAAGCCGGCCACTGACCTTGTTGCAGCTCGGGCAGCACAGCCATCGTGTAGCTCTCCGCATATCTGCCTGCCCCCCCCGGCGAGCCCATCCCAGATCCCCTGTGGCCAACAGACTGTCGACGGACTGGCCAACTACGAATCGACGGATCACTCTGACCTGGGTTCGTCCGGGAGCCCTGGCCAGATAACGCCCGAAGTCACAGGGGGTGTCGCGGGGCGACGCAACCTGCGCGGAGCGCGTTCGTTGACCCGTTGATCATGTTCGTCTTCATCGGGAGTTTTCGCATGACGTCACCGTTCCCGCTCCGCAAGTTCGCCCTCGGGGCGGCCACTCTTGCCTTCGGCCTCACCCTCGGGGCTGCTTCGCCGGCCGCAGCCCAGAGCGAGAAGGTTTCACTCGAAATCGACGGGAAGGACTTTTCGGGCACAATTCCCATCACCACCGGGCCGCGTCCCGTCTTCGACGGCACCCTCTGCGACGCCGGCTCCAACAGCGCGACGCCGATCACTGCCCTGGTTGACGCCTCCGACAAGTTCGAGTTCAACGTGCAATCGCACTTCGATGAAAGCCTCAATGACTTCGTCGTGACCGCCATCGACGTCGACGAGGCGGACAGCGCTCACCAGTGGAACATCTACGTCAACGGCACATTGGTCACGAACGGCGGCTGCCACACAGCGGTGAAGAACGGTGACAACATCAAATTCGCCCTGGAGCCGATCGAGTAGCCGCCGTCTGGCTCTGCCCAGCACCAGCTGAGCGGCTCTGCCCGGCACCAGCTGAACTCGCGACACGTCGCAGGAGGTGAGGGGCCTGGAATGCCTGGGAGTTCCTCATCTTGTCTCCGTGGTCGATCGGTCGGCGGTGTCCGCCGGTATGCAGGGGCGGGACACGGGGGGCGACCCGCCCCAGGTCGAGCCACCACATCAGTGCCGACGGCGGCCGCCGCGTCTCCGTCCGCAGCGGCGGCAAGACGCACATCCTCGGCATCGCTTACAGCGGCGTCTTTACCGATCACCTTCCAGTTGACCGGTTCGCCTCGTTAGTAGTGAGATCCGGGTCGATGTGTTCGCTTTTACCAAAAATGGAAAGTTTCTACGCCACCGAGGTGTGTGAGAAAGCGCGGCTCGGTAGCGCCGATCAGGACACGGCGACCTATCTCTACGGCAGAAGGACATTGATGTCGCAGGCCATTGAGGGTATCGACCCGACGGTGCCGCCCAGCGGAACCGGCTGTGTGGAATGTGAAGCGGCGCAGGGCTGGTGGCTGCACCTGCGCCGGTGCGCCCAGTGCGGGCACGTCGGTTGCTGTGACACCTCCCCGGAGCAGCACGCCTCCCGGCACTTCGCCGACACCGGGCATCCGTTCATGCAGAGCTTCGAGCCGGGCGAGGACTGGTTCTGGGACTTCCGCACCGAGGAGATGTTCGGCGAGGGCCCGAACCTGGCGCCGCCCCAGCACCATCCGCAGACGCAGACGGTGCCCGGCCCGCACGAACGGGTGCCTCACGACTGGCAGAAGCACACCCACTGAGTCCAGGCCCCACCGGTACACCGACCCTGTTGCGACCTGACGGTGTGGACAGGCGGTTGGCGGGCTGCACGAACTGACGAAGCTCCTGGTAGACGGGTTCACGACCAAGATCACCCGTGCCGACCAGGAGCTTCGTGTGCTTGTCCACCCATCGGCGATGGATCTGTCCAGCACGCACCCGCGTGACCTCGCCCAGCACCTGGCCGCTCGCCGTCGCGAGACCGGCACCCGATGGCGGCACATCACGCCGGACCGCCAGGCCCTGCCGGTCCTGGCCCATCTGCGCTGCGGCGACACCTACGCCCAGCTCGCCGCCGGGTTCGGCATCGGAATCGCTACGGTCTTCCGCCACATCCGCGAAGCGATAGAGGTCCTGGCCGCGCTCGCGCCGAGCCTGGCCGAGGCCACGCGGACCGCAAGCCGGCCAGCCTAAGTGATCCTCGACGAAACGCTCCTGCCGATCGACCGGATTGCCGCCGACACCCCGTACCACTCCGGCAAACACAAACGCCACGGCATGAACGTCCAGGTCCTGACCGACCCGTTCGGACGGCTGCTGTGGGCCTCGCCCGAGCGACCAGGTTCCACACACGATCTGACCGCCGCCCGTACACACGGCTTCGTCGACGCACTCACCCATGCGCGGCTCAAGTGCTGGGCGGACAAGGCGTACCAAGGAGCCGGCGGACCCGTCCGGGTCCCTTTCCGGGGCCGCCGCCTGAAGAGATGGAAGCGCCGTCACAACACTATTCACGTCAAGATCCGCTGCCTCGGCGAGCAGGCCATGGCGCCTCCTGCGGAAGCTCCGCTGCAGCACCAACCAGATCACCGACATCGTGAAAGCCGTCCTTGTCCTTCATCACGCATCAACGTGAGGTTGGAAAAGGCTCACCGGCATCGCCCATTTCATCAGCGGCCTCCCCCCTCACCGGCGCACTGGCTGAATGGACAGCGGGCCACCCGGCAGCGGTGGCGGTCACCTCTGGTCGAGGAATAGTCAAGACCTGTGGATCGGGGTGCCTGTCACGAATGCCACGGACCCCGGAGTTTCGGTCTGTGGGGCGTCACCCCTTGACGTCAGGAAGGCGCGGCCTCCGGGGGGATGACGCCCCGCCCGACTCACCAGGTCTTGCCGGCCTGCTCCCGGACCGTGCGGTTGATCCGGTTGAAGAAGTTGGTCATCGCGACCTCCAGGATGATCGCGCCCAATTGCTCCTCGCTGAAGTGGTCGGCGGCGGCGTCCCAGATCTCGTCGGTCACGCCCGGTGCGCCGTCCTGGAGCCGGGTGGCGGCCTCGGTCAGGGCGAGAGCCGCCCGCTCCTCATCGGCGTAGAAGGGTGTCTCGCGCCACGCGACCACGTTGTGCAGCCGCTCGTCTGTCTCACCGGCCTTCTGCGCCGACTCGATCGAGGCGAAAATGCACGGGCTGCAGCCGTTGATCTGGCTGGTACGCAGATGGACCAGCGACAGCAGGCGCTTGTCGACTCCCCCGGCGTGAATCGCCTTGTAGAGGTGCTGGATCGCTGTGATCACGTCAGGATTGGCCGGGCTTGTCATGCGTGCTTCCATCGGTCTTGCTCCTTCATCGGTTACCTGCGCCCCTTCGGGCCCGTCATCACCCATGACGGAGCAGAGCCGAGGAAGGTAACAACATGTCCGACCCCAGCCCGACGGACCCGATGGCCGAGGCGTTCGAGGCCCAGCGCGACCGGCTGCGCTCGGTCGCCTACCGCATGCTCGGATCGCACGCCGACGCCGAGGACGTGGTCCAGGAGACCTGGTTGCGGCTCTCCCGCCAGGATGCGGCGACCATCCACAACCTCGCCGGCTGGCTGACCACGGTGGTCGGCCGGATCAGCCTCGATGTCCTGCGATCGCGCCAGGCCCGCCCGGAGGCGTCCTACGACGACCGCCTGTCCGAGCTCGTGGTGACGCTCGACGACAGTCCTGCTCCCGAGGACGACGCGGTGCTCGCCGACTCCGTCGGGCTCGCGCTTCTCGTCGTCCAGGAGTCGCTCGGGCCGAGCGAGCGGCTGGCATTTGTGCTGCACGACCTGTTCGCGGTGCCGTTCGACGAGATCGGCCAGATCCTCGGCAAGTCCACCGCCGCCGCCAAGATGCTCGCCAGCCGCGCCCGCAGGAAGGTGCAGGCGATTGAGCGGCCGACCGGCGTCGGACGGGAGCAGCGAGAGGTGGTCCGGGCCTTCCTGGCGGCGGCTCGCCGCGGCGACTTCGAGGAGTTGCTGCGGGTACTCGACCCCGAGGTGAAACTGACCGTCGACACCCCGTCCGGCGTAGTCGTCGCCCTCGGCGCCACCAAGGTCGCAGCCGGTGCGCAACTGTCTGCCAACGCAGCCGCACAGGGGCGGGCGGTGCTCGTCAACGGTCTCCCGGGGATCATTTCCTGGCGCGAGGACGGCACCCCGGTCTCGGTCCTCGCGTTCACCGTCGTCGACGGCCGGATCACCGACATGACTGTCGTGATCGACCCGGCCAAGCTCGCGCTTATGGACCTGCCGGATCCGGCGTGAGTCCCTGCCGGGGCAGGTCGCCGTCAAGCGGCCAAAGCCTGTGGATCACTGACCTGCTTCAGGCTGCGGGGGCTTCGGGGCGTTCGATGATCTGGCCGCGTTCGAAGCGGGCCCCGGCGCGGACAAGGGCGACGAGGTGGGGTGCAAACGAGCCTCCAACCCCAAGTTGCGATCGGTTTACCTTGATAACCCTATGTCCTCGATTGTGTATGTGCCTTACTGAGGTCACCGACGATCCAACAAGGGGATGGCATGGGGGCCACCCAAAAACTTCCTCGGCACCGGCACCCGGACACGCTTACGGGCCTACGCCTCCGTGCCCCCACATCGACGAGAGCCTGGGACCTGGTGTCGCCACTGCTGATGCGCGGCCATCTTCACGCCGAGCGCGTGGTTGAACACCCAACGTGCCGCACCCGCATGACGAAGCAGCACCTGTTCCTGAGCACAGGTCGGGTCCATCGTGAACCGGAACGCTCGAAGCACCTCGGACTGCACGAGAACCTCCACCCTCCACTACCCACTGATACCAAGTCGCATCTGTCTGTGGGGGTACCACTGACAATCGCCCTGACCTGCACATTCATGCTGCACGCCCCAGGCGTCGTCGCTGAACAAACGTCCTGCCCCGCCGGGCCGGCCCGCTCGTCGGCCAGCCGCGTGAGAGCAGGAGCCGAATGTAGAGGCCCCTGGTAGGGTCCGCCGGGGTTCCACGAAGCAATGGAGATGGTTCATGAAACTGCTCCCGCTGTTCCTCCGACGGCCGATTGAGGCGGTGTACGAGCGCCGACTGGCCGCCACCCTGGCGGGGCTGCCACGCCCGCAGCACGTCGGAATCATGCTCGATGGCAACCGGCGCTGGGCCCGACAGGCGGGACACGCTGACGTCCGGGAGGGGTATCGGGCGGGCAGCGCCAAGGCGACCGAGTTCCTTGGCTGGTGTACTGCCGCAGGAATCGAGCATGTGACCCTTTTCATGCTCTCCGACGACAACCTAGGGCGCCCTGCCGAGCAGCTCGGCCCGCTGATCGAGATCATCGAAGAGACCGTCCGGGACATCACGGCAGAAGGCCGTCACTGGGAGGTCCAGGTGATCGGCTCGCTCGACATGCTGCCAGGCGTCAGCGCCCGGGTGCTCAAGGAGGCCGCCGCCGCGACGGCCGGGCGCGGCGGGCTCAAGGTGGACGTCGCGGTCGGCTACGGCGGCCGACGGGAGATCGTCGATGCGGTGAAGAGCGCCTTCGAGGAACACATTGCGGCCGGTGGCGACCCGGCCGACCTGATCGAGCGGTTCGAAATCGAGGACATCTCCCGGCATCTGTACTCGCCAACCGCCGACCACACCGACTTCATCATCCGAACCTCTGGCGAGCAGCGGCTATCCGGCTTCCTGCTCTGGCAGTCCGCGTACGCCGAGATGCACTGGGTGGACTGCTACTGGCCGGCGTTCCGTCACGTGGACTTCCTGCGCGCACTTCGCTCGTACGCGAATCGCGAACGGCGATTCGGTAAATGACCGTCTTAAGCGCCGGGCCTCACCGGGGCGGGCAGGCTGGTGAACTCCGCGATCGCCTCTGGTGACGGCTTGAAGCAGCGCCATCACTTCTCGCGGAGAGGACTCGGAGTCGGCACACACTCTGTCCGGAGCGAACGGCTTGGTTCTGTCGAGCAGTAGTGACGTCACGTATCGATGGGTTTGGGAGGCGCCCCCGATCCACGGTTGGGTGATGTTGATGAGTTTGGGAGGCACGGGGGCTCTTGCCAGGGCAGCATCGGGATGCTCTTGGCGAAAGGTGCTGGTCCTGCCGCAGATGTCGAAGGTCGAGTTGTACTCGGCGATCCGGCGTGACCATCGCGGCGGCATGTCGATGCGGGAGCTTGAGGGCCTGCTCGCCAGGAGGACCGTGTGGTGGGCTACCACTGGTCTCGCTTGCCGACGTCATCCGGGCGATCGGTCATGGCACCGCCGGCTAGCCGCCACGTCACCCCAACGTGACGGCAAATCACAAAGTCACACTGGAGTGCTGGGTGCGAAACACCCTGCGAAGGAGTTCGCCGAACTGGGCGGGATGCGTGGTCAGGCCGATATGCCCGCCGGGGAAGTGCAGGAGTTCGATGCCGAGACGCTCGGCCACGAGAGCGGCCGGACGGTAGGCCAGCTCGCCACGTGAGTCCTGGCCGCCGGCGAGCACGAGCTGATCCGACAGCGCCTCCAGCCGGTCTATGTCCGGGGTGTAGGACATGAAGCTGGGAACAATGCGCCCGACGAAGTACGGCAGGTTGGCCATCGTCTGTTCAGCCCTCGCCGCCGCCTGCGGCGGAAGCTCGGTCTCGGCCCTCGGCTCGGTGGTGTCGCCGTCCTTCTTCAGTCCCGCGGCGAACACGGCCATCGCCGGCATGAGCCCTTGCGTGCGGAATGTCTTCTGCACGCGCGCGATGAGTGCGCGATGGTCAGAGGCGTCCGGCAGGACCATTACCGCCGGGGGCTCGTGCGCCACGACGCGTTCGACGCGTTCAGGATGGGCGGTGAGCAGGTGCAGGGCGGCGATCGCGCCCGAACTGGCGCCGAACACCCGGGCGGGCTCACCGGGCGACAGCAGTTCCAGCATTCGGAACGCGTCGTCGGCATGTTCGGCCACGCTCTGCTCGGCCTCGAGGTCGTCCAGCGTGCTTCGGGACATCCCGCGCGGGTCGTAGGTGGCGACTGTGTATTCGGCGGCAAGGTCGTCGGCGAGATCGTCGAAGGAGGCCGCGCCGCCCGTCCCCCCGGGTATCAACAGCAGGAGCGGGCCGTGGCCGCGCACTTCGTAGTGCAGAGTTGCGCTGTTCACGCGCAGGCTGCCGATGGTCGGGGCGGTCATGAGGAGTCTCCTTCTCGGAATGGGGGCCAGTGCTCCAGGAGGGTGTGCAGGGCGTCGAGGGCGCGGACCCAGGAATGCTGCGGCGAACGCTGGTGCGCGAACCCACCCGCAGCCTCCAAGGCGACGAACCCGTGGAACGTGCTGCGCAGCAACCGGACCGCGTCGGTCAGGTCCGGCTCGGCCAGTCCGTAGCCGCGCAACATGCCGTAGGTCAGCTCGACCGCGCGCCGTGGTCCGGGCGCCTTCGCGGCCAGCTCAGGGTCGATCTGGATCGGGGTCTGCGTCGCCATGTAGCGGCCTGGATGCTTGCGGGCGTACTCCCGCCAGGCGTTCGCAAAGGCGACCAGCGCGTCCTTGCCCGACCGCCCGGCGGTCGCCTCCGCGATACGGATGGTCTTCTCGTCCGCCGCCAGCAACGCGATCCGTCCGCGCAGATCCTCCAGACCGCGGACGTGCGTGTAGAGGCTCGCATCCTTCACGCCGAGTCGCCGCGCCACCTGCGACATGGTCACCCGGTCGAGCCCCACCTCGTCCGCCAGCTCGGCGCCCGCGACCGTCACCCGCTCCGCCGTCAGCCCTGCCCGCACCATTCGCCCTCCACGTCAACTAGGGGCTCTAGGTTTAGCCTAGGAAGCCTAGGAATGGCAAACAGGAGGCGCGTACAGCAGGTACCGCTGTTGTGGATGGCTCCCCGTCGGGCTCCGCTGCCGCCGATTGACCACGCCCGCGGGCATCGAGTCCGGCCGCGAGCGGATCCGCTACGGATTCGGCGCTGTCCGCAGCCGGCCGACCATCGTGGTCGTCTCTGCTCAACAGGTACGTCAGCGATCCGACGACGGTGACTTGGCGGTGGAAGTCGATGGTCGTGGACGTGGTGTTGCGGCACGGGTCGCGGCCCGACGTGGAGGCGCTGCTCCCGGTGTTCCTCGACGATCCCGGAGCGCGCGAGGAACTGGTACCGATAGGGGCGATGGACGCGATCACGCCGAACAGTTCCGCGGACATGGGGATGACGCGTTCCCGGTCACCTTTTGGATGGAGCGACTACGAGTAGGGCAATGACTTCCCCGCCTGGCCGCTGGTATTGGCGGATGCTGAGATGGGTGAGTTCGAGTGCCTCTTCGACCAGACGGCCCACCGGGCCATCGGCGTCGCCGCCACTCTCATCACCACCTTGATCACCCTACGCACGGGCAGCCGCCGGTGACCCCCGCCGCCTGGACCGCGTGCGCGTCTCCGCCGGGATCGTGAAGCTGGCCGTCCATCAGATCGAGGACGAACTGGGCAGACCGATCGACGCCGAGTTCCTCGCCGAGATGCTGCGCGAGCTGTTCGACGAGGCTGCCCCGCAGGACGGCATCCTCGGCTCGCTCAACCAGTTACTGACGATGGCCTCGCATGCCGCCGCGCTCACGCCGCTGGACGGCGCGGCCCCCTAGTCCGCCGCCAGGGCGATCGAAGAGGCTGCGGCCTTTGTCACCGACTCGGCCGGGATGCGCCTGCACCTGGCCACCTCCACTCTCCACCCGCAAGGAGAACGCCCGTGAAGCGCACACCCCTTGGCACCATGCAGCCGGTCGACACGACCATCCCTGAACCGGCGCTGATCGTCCTGATCGGCGCAGCCGGGAGCGGCAAGAGCACCTGGGCCAGTACCTGATCCGCATCGTTCACCTGACAACCGACGGCTTCCACCAGGACGAGGACGGGACCTACTTCACCTTCGACAAGCACCCCGTGCTGGTGCCGCCGACACTGGCTCGTCTCATCCAAGGGATGATCACCACAGGCCGGTCGAATGCCGCCTTGGGACCTTTGTCCAGCAGTGAGCACCCCGGACTTCTCCTGCCCGGTCGTCCCGACAGCCGCCCCCGCAGCCCAGAGGCATTGTCGACGCAACTCAGGAAGCACGGACTGCCTACCATCGCAGCCCGCAATACAGCCTTGTTCGGCATGGCAGGTGAGATCCCACCGATCATCCTCAGTGACCTCTTCGGCATCCACCGGAACACCACGAATCAGTGGGCGGCCTTGGCCCAGAACAACTGGGCCGGCTACCTCGCGGCCACCAGAGCCTCCGAATGGCGCGGTCGGGCCTTCGCTGATGAGGATTTGTGAAGTTCCCCAGGGTCGCTCGTCTTCCCCACTTGATTGTGCCGCTGAACAAGAGCCGGTCCGGGGCCGACCTCGTCGGCAGCCTGGGGCTGGCCTGGGGCAGCGATCACGGACATTGCCGCGTTCTGGAAGATGTCCTGGTCAGTCAGTGGCGCGCCGTGTAGGGCGGGAAAGTGGTGGGATTGGTGAAGTCCAGGTCCGCGTCGGGCCAGCGCCGGCGCAGCAGGTGGGCTGTGCGGCAGGCCCAGCCGGTGAGGTGAGGGAGGACGCCATGGGCCTCGGCGGTACGGGCCGCGGCCTCCAACGTCTCGACGAGCTGTGGCCTGCTGTGGTCGCCGGGTGCGCGGACGTCGAGGATGGCGAACCGTTGCAGACGGACGATCGCCCAGGAGATACAAGCCGCCGCCAGGCCGAATCCGTACCGCAGGTCGTCCTCGGCCTGGGTAACGCCGCTGGCCAGGGCGCAGCGGTAGTGGTCGGCAAGGCCGGTGCCGATGGGGTCGCCCACGGTCATCCATGCCGGGCCGGGGACATGGAGGCAGACAGCGTCGAGGAGGGCGTGCGTGTAGCCCGCTGACTCGAAGTCGATGAGGCGGGCGTCGGCGGGGCCTGACTCGTGGAGCAAGATGTTGTTCGTCTCCGCATCGCCGTTGCTGAGCGCCAAGAACGGGCCGGGCTCGTTCAACTCAGCCAGAGCAGCACTGAGTTCGGTCTCCGCTCGTCCGGTGATGGGGGCGCCGAGAACCGCGGTATGTCCGTGCGTCTCGTCCCGGAGCTGGGCGAACCAGCCCACGTGATCGGCTTCCGGGTTACTCGTCCCGAGAGACGCCCGTCGCGCGCGGTAGGCGTCGACGTAACCGACAGTGGCGGCGTGGAGTTCGCCGTAGGCGCGGGCGAAGACGGCCAGTCGATCGGAATGGGCTGCGGCGCCGTCACGGCGGAGCAGGTGGTCCAGGGCAGTGCGGGGTGCCAGATCTTCCAGAACCATGAGTCCTTCGGAAAGGTCGGCAGCGATGACGTGAGGGGCAAGCGTCAGACCGAGGTCGTCGGAGAGGAACCGGAGCGCGGCCAACTCGGTACGGAGTCGCCAGGGTTCGGTGCGAGTCTCGCTCGGATGACTCCGCACCCATTTGACGACCACAG
Source organism: Streptomyces sp. NPDC058239 (assembly GCF_042882185.1). Taxonomy (NCBI): domain Bacteria; kingdom Bacillati; phylum Actinomycetota; class Actinomycetes; order Kitasatosporales; family Streptomycetaceae; genus Streptomyces; species Streptomyces sp. NPDC058239. Next base: position 63,758 of record NZ_JBHVWS010000040.1, on the reverse strand, counting down.
TCCTGGGTGCCGCCACACCGCGGAGTGTCGCACGCGCAACAGCCCAGGGTTCCAGGCGCTCCCAGGCGTCGACTTCGACGGGCGAGGAATAGCGATCCGTCAGGAGGGCTTCGACAGTGGAGCGCCAAGGGCGCGCGCGTGCGGCAGACATCGGGGCAATTTACGAGGTTCGGCCCCTTCTCGTGCCGAGTTGAACAAACAAGTCCTCGACGCTCGCGCACCGATGAGGTCTCGTCCTTCTACCTGACCCCCGGCGTAGTGGCCTGACCACGCCGGTCAGCTGACCGGCACAAGCACGCAGGTCGCATCTTCAACCCGCCGGGACCAGCGCCAGCGTCTCGTTCAGGTGATGCTCGGCAACCCCCGCATGAACTCCCGGTCGGGGAAGTCCCCGTCGAGCAGGCGCAGCGGGCCGGCTGTCAGCGACAGATGCTGGGTGAGTTTGTAGAGCGCAAGGCGGTCCTCGTCGAGGCCGTCCGCCATCAACTGCTGGTACTGGCTGGCGGTATGGCGGAGGCGTAGGAACACGTGCTCCCACTCGATGTCGAAGTACAGCAGGTTCTCGATGTCGATCACGACGGGATGGCCGTCTCGGTCGACCCTGACGTGGTCCAGGCCCAGCTCGCCGTGGACGACGGAATACTCGGCGCGCGGCCGCACCGCTGCGGTCAGCTGACGCAGCCGCTCCTCCAACTGATCGCGGACGTCGGCGATCCTGTGGTCGCGCGCGGTCGCCTAGGCGAGGCAGCGCAGCGCGAAGGCGAGCGCTGACAGCTCGCACGAGGCCGACCGTGACGTGCCGCCCGCGTCACTCTGGAGGGCCTGGACGCCGCTGCCCGCAAGGGCAAGCACTGCGGCCGTCCCACCGTCGTCACCGACGACATGATCCACACCGTCCTGCGCCGCAGGCAGCCCGCGAGTCGGTGGAATCCACCTATAAAGGGCCTGATCACCCCCACCGGCAAGCGCAAAGGCCGAACCCGTCCCTGGCGGGCCACTACCGGGCCCTGGCAGCCTACGAGAGGGTCCAGCGCCGCCCCGATGCCGTCGCGACTGCGCACGCCGACTTCGGCACCCTGACCACTTCCAGTGAGCCGGGGATCGGAGTGAATCGGAACGGAAACCGCCGTTAAGTGGGGTTCTCACAGGTCCGGGGCGGGGGCTCTGGCGCGTGGTGTCAGGAAGAGCGATCGGAAAATGTGGAGACACTGTCCGGATGGCTCTGCCAGCCTGAAGAGATGATCATTAGGGAGGTCCCGTGAACGACGGCGAGCAGTCCCGCCTCGGCGAGTTCAGCGCCCGGCTGGGGAGCGACGACATCGACGTCGTCCGCGGGGCTCTGGACGACTACCAGTCGGCACAGGCGGACACCAGGTGGGGTGTGGACAACCCCTACTGGCCGCTGGCCAACGAGGTGCGCTTCGCCGCCCGAGACCTCCTTGGGCAATCTCCGTCCGGCCGCAGCCACGCGAGCGCTCTCACCGTGATGTGGCATCTCGCCGAGGAGGAGGACGCGGACTTGATCGCAGACGCCCTCGAAGGCGCCCCGGACGCCGAGGTGCGGGAGATGGCGCTTCTCGCGGCCGGCACCGCCCTCGCGGAGGGCGAGGAGCCGAACCGGCGACTGCTCGCGACGATCACCGCCACGGTGCTGGACGAGGGCCTCGATGTGCGTGATCGCAAGGACGCCATGCAGGCCCTGGAGGATCTCGATCTCCCGGAGGTCGAGGACCTCATCGTCCGTCTCAGTGAGTCGTCCGCACTGGAACTCCAGGTGTACGCGGCGGGTTGTCTTGCGACGCCCCTGCGGCTCCGCGTCCACCGTGACCGCGTCAGGCGCCTCGCAAGGTCCTGGCCGGAGGACGCGGGTTGGGAGGCGAAGCATGTTCGCGAAGCGGTCGAGGGCTTCCACAGCACCTACTGGAAAGACACGGAGTTGGACGATCCGGTACTTCGGAAGGCCCATGACGAGCTGAGGTTCCCGCTCAGCGACGAGGGATGCCTGCAAGCATTCGCCACCCTGCTCCGCAGCGAAGAACCGGTCGCTGTGGGTATCGCACTCGACCATTACGAGTCCTCGGAGGGGCTGCGTCGTGTCCTGGAGGACGAGGAACGTGCCGAGGCCTGCCTGCCCGAGGTGCTGGCCCGGGCTCGTGAGGTGCTCCGGCGGCCGATGTCTCCCGCCGAGGTGAGCGCCCTGAACATGATCGGGGCGCGGCACGCGGAGCCCGGCGACGCCGGCCTCCTGCGGGACGTTCTCATGCGCACGGACTCGGACGCGGTGCGCAAGGAGGCCATCTGGATGGCCTACGGCGTGCTCGACGAGGCCGAGGTGAAGGACGAGAGGCTCGTTGCCGCGCTGGGCGACCTGATCTTCGACCCGTCCGTCGGTTTCTACCTCACGAAGGAGACGGCGGTCCGCGTCCTGGCCGACAGCCTCGGCGCGGACGCGGACGACATTCTCCTGCGGGCGCTCCGCGATGGTGAGCCGAAGGTGCAGGCCCACGCGTCCTATTTCCTGGTGCGGACGGGATGCCTGGATCGGCACCGCGCCATCCTGGAAGAGGTCGCCGAGAGCTGGGGCGACCGGCCTCCCCAGCATCCATGGGGCCAGAACCCCATTGAGCTGATCTTCGGCAAGCCGCACAGCGTCCACTGGGAAGGACACCGGCTGGCGGACCCGGACCTGTATCGCGCTCATAAGCGGCTGAGGGCTCCCACGGTGGACGAGTCGTATCACCGGGCGCTTCGCACGCTGCTCGAAAGCGACGACCAGGCGGCCGTGGGCATCGCCCTCGACCACTGGTGGAGTCCTGACGGCGCCGTGAAGCGGGGTGGCGAGGAAGCACGTGAACCGGAGAGGGCACTCGTCCTGGACCGCATCCGGGAGGTGCTGCGGCAGCCTCCCTCACCGGCCGAGCTCAGCCGCATGTACGGGCCCGAGGCCAAGCACCTCACCGCACTGTCGGCGCTGGACGTCATTGCAGCGGACGAGCCGTTCCTGCTGGCCGAGGTCGTGGAGGCCGCCGCGAGCGATTACGTTCGCGAGCGGGCTCTCGATGCGGTGGAAGCGGTGTTCAAGGATGCGGAGGAGGCTGACCTACGGCTCGTCGAGGCGCTTGGGAATGTCGCCTGCGACGAGAACGTGCCGTTGAATGACCGGGTCAGGGCACTGGAACTGCTGGACGAGTCTCCGGGGACCAACTCCTTGGACGCACTCGTGCGGGCGACGCGCTGCTCCGAGGTAGAGGTTCAAGCCGCTGCGGCATCGGGGCTGCTGTGGGAAGAGGTCATCGAGGACCATCGCGCCATGCTTGAGGAACTGGCCGCGAGCTGGCCCGTGGAGGACGCCCCATGGGAGGTCACGCGGGTACGGGACATGCTCAACGCTGCTGAGGAGTGAGGCGTGCCGCGTGTGTGTGCAGGTAACAGCCAGTTCACCAGCCGACGCACGCCCACCCGGCGCAGGCCACCCGGAGTCTGGTAACCAGTCAGCAAGATGAGCGCCGCCTTGGAGGCTGCGTAGTCGAAGGCCCGCTCCAGCGCCGGAAAGTACTCCAGCAGCCGGGCTCGTAGCCGGTTGATCGCGCGGGTTCGGTCGGCGACGAGGTCGTAGCGGCGGGCGGTGAGGATCTTCAAGTCCACCGCGATCTCGTCCCACTCCTGCAGAGGTTGCAGGTCCCGGCGCATCCTTGCCTGATCAGCGATGACGTAGGCATCCTTCGCATCGGTCCTGCCGTCACCGCGGTAGCCGCGGGAGGCGTGGTGAACAGTGCAGCCAGAGATGTAGAGCAGCCGCTGCCCATGGCCGACGAGTAGGGCGATCAGCAAGGCACCCCCTCCGGCGTTCAAGTCGACGGCCCAGGTCACCGGACTGTCCTCGGCCAGTGCGAGGACGTCGGCCAACAGCTCGAGCAGTTCGGGTTCGTTGAGGTGTCGCCATCTTGAAGTTGCTGGTCAGGGTGCTGGCGTGGCAAGGTTTCGCGGCATTCGTACTGGTCGCGGGTGGCTGTCTGCTGTCGAGATCATCTGACGGTTCCCCGAATCCCGGTCGCCGTGCGCGAGGTGTCTTCTACGCTCCGTCATCCGACGGATTCCGTGATGCTGGACCGGATCGCCGCTCGACGGGCTGAGCTGGACGTCGTCGAGGAGTAGCTGGCCAAGCAGCTGGTAGACGTGCGGGGCGAGCGTGACGAGTTCGAGGTGGCGATGCGCGCCATGCTGCGGATCAGCGAGCAGATCCACGGCGATGTCTCGCCGGCAGGACTACTGCGCGGAGCGAAGGTCTCAGTCGGGCCGCTGCGGGAGCACTACTGGGTCGGTTAATCGGTTGCGGACCTTCGGGATGGGGTGTCTGATCCCGGCTATGACGATTGTGCTGGGAACGCCGGCGGTCGACGGGGTGCGCGAGGCCATGGCCGCGCTGCGGGAATGGCAGTACGACGGAGCGCCGATGCAATTGCATTCGGGGGACATGGGCTGGAACTACCGGTTCGGAACGGCCGAGACGGCCGCGGTGGTCCGGACCTGGAGCCGGGACGGACGGATCCTCGCGGTCGGGATGCTTGACTCGCCGATAGTGGTGCGGATGACGGTCGCTCCGGACGCTTTCCAGGATGAGGGCTTGGCGCGGCGGCTCGTCGAGGACTTCTCGCTGCCTGAGCGCGGCGTGCTGCCGGAAGGAGCGGTGTCGATCGAGGCGCCGCTGGGCCTGCTGCTTCACGACCTGTTGACCAAGGAGGGCTGGGGCGTCGACGAGCCGTGGACACCGCTCTTCCGCGGCCTCGCGGAGCCGGTGGAGGACCCCGGCGTGCGGATCAGGGCGATCGGCCCGGAGCAGGCGCAGGATTTCGCCGACGTCCTGCGGTCGGCGTTCAACACCTCGAGGCCTACGCGCGAGTACTGGCACGCGATGTCGGCGGGACCGTTCTACGCAGACGCCCGCTGCCTGGGCGCCTATGACGACCAGGGCAACGTGGCGGCGGTGGTGACGGTGTGGTCGGCCGGCCCGGGGAAGCCGGGGCTAGTCGAGCCGATGGGCGTACACGAGGACCACCGTGGTCGCGGCTACGGCCGGGCGATCACCGTGGCCGGGGCGGCCGCGCTGCGGGAGATGGGCTCGTCGAGCGTGCGCGTTTGCACGCCGAGTTCCAACGTCGGTGGCACCGCCACGTACAAGGCGGCCGGGTTCGAGGCGCGGCCGGAGGTGCGGGACCGGATCCGGACGGCCTGACACCGTGGCTGCTCGGCAAAGCGGGCCCGGGTTCCCGGCGATCGCCGAAATGCGGGACCGGACTCGGGCCGCCTGACGTCGGGCCACGCGCGATGGTGTGATTCAACTGCTGGGTGCTCGTGCTGATCGTGGGCGGCAGTCTGGGGTGTAGCTCATTTGTCGGCGGCGGCTTCGAGGTTCGCCAGGACGAGCAGGGCCCGCAGCAGGTGGGTGGCGCGGGCGGGGTCGGTGCGGAGTTTCGTGAGGATCCCCCAGTTCTTCAGGTGGGCGAAGCCGTGTTCGACGGGGGCGCGTGCGGCGGCCAGGACCCGATTGGCTTCCTTCTCGGCGGGGGTGAGCTTGCGGGCGCGGGTGGCCTTGAAGCCGGTGACAACCACGGGGTCGTCTGGGGTGTTGTCCAGGCCGAGGAAGCCGAGGTCGGCCAGGGCGCCGAGGCCGGCGGCGCGCAGGTGGGCGAGGATGTGGTCGCGGCGGGGCGGCGGTGATGTCGTGGGTGCGGCCGGGCCGGGCGGCGGAGATCCAGATCGGGCGACCTTTGTCGTCGGTCGGGGCGAGGACGTGCAGGCCGTGACGGTGGTGCTTGCCGGAGTAGTTAGGGCGGTTCGCCGTCCCGGTGCGGCGCTGGGTGGGGATGAGGGTGCCGTCGATCAGGACGACCTCGCCGCCTCGCCGGGCGATCTTCTTCAGGGCACGGTCCAGTCGCGGGGCCTTCGCGGCGAGCAGGCCGATCAGTTCCTCGCGCCAACGCCGCACGGTGGTAGCGGAGATGTCGTTGCCGCCGGCCATGTCGGCCAGCCGCTGGTCGTGCCGGAGCACGGCCAGAACGATCACGGCGATCCTCCCGGGCGGCAGCGCCCGCCACCGCGACCGCATCGCCTTCAGGTGGCGTCGCAGCAGGTTGGCGAGGTGGCTGACGGTGCGCGTGGACAGCGGCAGGCGGCACTGGTAGACCAGGGATACGGCGTCCCCGGCGTGCTCTTTGGTTTTCGTCACACAATTCCAACGGCCGCCGGGAACACCCCGGTTACGGGTCAGCGACGGGCGGTGAACCTTCCGTCGGGCAGTTTGTGCAGCCAGCCGCGGTCGGCCGGCTTCGTCAGCTTCCCGCGCAACGGCTCCAGCTTCCCTCGCACCCCGGTGTCCAGGCCCAGCACCTCGCCGATCTGCCGGGTGGCGACTGGACCGGCGGCCTGCCGCACGACGGTCAGAATGCGCTGACAGTCCGCCGGCAGCGCAGACTCAGACACCCCCGGCCCACGGTCGGGGACCAGCCGCACCGCCCGACCGGCCACCTGCACGACCGGCGACCCGGCCCCCGCCCGCTCGTCGGCGATCTGCTCGCTCATCCGCTGCAATACCCGCTCCGCCACGGCGAGTTCGTCCCGCTCGGCCCGCACCTCCGCCAACTGCTTGGCCAGCTGCTCTTCGAGTCCGTCCAGCTCCGCAGGTCGCGCGGTGATCCGCTCCAGCACCTCGGGGTCCGTCATGCGCTGGATCGTAGGAGCGGCCTCGTCGACGACGGGCGGGAATCCGCAAACCCGCCCTGCCAGACGATCTACACCTCAGACTGCCGCCCACGACCAGCACGAGCACCCCGGAACAACGTCACACCAGACCCCTGACCAGCCACTTCAAGATGGCGGAGCTTCATTGTTGGGCACCCGGCGCGAGAGCACCTTCGTTCCGTCCGTGTCGATCACCGTGCAGTGATGCACGGCCTTGCCGGCATCTGTCCCCGCCCTGAGCTCGGACACCCGAGCCTCCCTCGTCGATCGGTTGACTGGTCCCTGCAGACGACCACACCGACGTGTCCTTACGAAGCGATCTCTCTTCGCTCATCCCAATAAGTGGCCGTGTCGTCGCGGGGCACTGGGCGGCCAATCAGTCAAAGCCGCAACCACGGCATGAGCGCTCCGAAGCCACACCCGGGCCCCCGGGTCTCCCGATCGTACGAAGGACCGGAATCAACCCTCCAACAAGGTAAGGAGCGCTTCCACTGGCGAGTTAGCGCTTGAGCTGGGGGGCTGAGGGTTCAGTTGGCGGCCAGGGCTTACAGCCGGGGCATCAGATCCGACATCACGGCGAGCGGCAGCGAAGGATTGGCGGCTGCCGCCTCCACCACCTGCCAGTCGGCGTCGGTGAGTAGCTCTTCGATGATCGACGGCGGAAGGGCCGCATGGTTGGCGGCTATAGGCCTCGCCTGTGTGTCTGCCAGGCAGGCGAGCAGCGCCGGTGCCGACGCATTGCGATGCCGGGCGATCTCGCGGAACGCCTTCTGCACCGATGGTTCGTGCCGGGCAAGGTCCTCCAAAAGTGCCGGAGTCGCGTCCGGATTGGCGGCCACCTTGGCGACGACCCGGGCTCCGTGCCGGTCGAGCATGGTGCGCAGTCGGCCTTCCGAGAGGCCCGGGTGCGGGGCGATGGACTTGACCACTTTTGCGTCGGAGTCGGCGGCCAGCGCGTCGCGTATAGCGGGTGGCAAATCGCGTCGCTGGGCTATGAGCATCCGCGCGGCTGGGTTCGGTGATTCGGCCAGCTTCTCGATCTCGTCGGGGGATGCGGAGGCGATCCGCGGCAGCAGAGTGGCGCCGATCTTGGTAACGCAGGCCAGATGGATCAGCACGTCGAGCGGTACGAGTGGGTTGTGGGCGAGCCTACGCCGCACTTCGTGGTCACGGTCGGTGGCCAGTACGCGGATCAAGGCGCCGTCGATCGCCGGATTCTCGGCAAGGTCGGCTCGAACACCGGGATTCGAATCTACGGCGAGCCGAGCACAGACCTCCGATGGCAGATCGGGGCGACCGGCGAGCGCCCAGCGCAGCAGCAGCGAAGGGTGGCCTACGAAGCTGACGACGGCTTCGGTGGGTGTGGCCGGGTTCCGAATCGCCATCTGCTGCGTCTCGTGCCTGGTGGACTCGTGGGAGCCGTCGCAGGAGGCGCCGGACAGCAGATCGCAGTCGAGTCGCGAGCATTGCGGATCGTGCACGAACGGAGCCTCTTCACGGTCACAGACCAGACACCACTGCGCGGGAGGCAGCCCCTCGCAGGTGAGCAGCGCCGCCAGTACGGCCAGTGGCGTCGCCTCGTTGGCCGCCACCGCGCGGCGGACCTCGGCATGTGGATGCCTCGCAAGTCTGGTGGTCGTCTCCGGTGTCGTACACAACGCGAACTCTGCGACGACCTGTACGTCCGAGTCGGTGGCCAGCATCTCCACCACATCGGCCGGAAGGCCGGAGCAGGCGGCCAGCTTCTCCCGGCGCTCGACGACTGGATCTTCCGCGAAGAGGCGCGCCCACTCCGGGCGTCCGGCGCGCTCGGCAAGCAGGGCGAGCGCGACGTCCGGTTGTGTCACGGGATCGACGTCGGCGGCGGTCAGCAGGCCTGCGTACGCAAGCGACACAGCGCTTTCCTCAACACGCGAGGCCAGCGCCACCGCCTGTGCGTGGCTGAGATCCGCCCGATGTGCAAGGTCCACAGCGATGTCGGCGTCCGCGACTGCGATCAGCCGGTCGACCAGCTCGGACGGCAGGCTCACGTTGGCGGCAAGCCCGCACAGAACATGATTCACAGAGGCATCCTGCCTGGAACGTGGCCCAATGGCTCCTGGATTTCGATGTCCACGAGCCGTTGGCGGAACTCGGGCACGTGCCGAGCGCGGTACTTGGCGAGACCGCCACCGGTCAGCCTTCGAGCGAGCGGCGGGGTAGAGAGGTGCCTTGGATCTGCGGTCGTCGGGACCGTCTGGTCATCCTCTCTTCGGAAGGAGGGGGTACGACATTGACCGGTGCTTCCTCCGAGCTCTCGTTCCGATTGTGGCCCTGGCGATTGAGAACGGGGTTCGCGAGCGCAAGCTGAGTGACTTGGCGCCGGAGTGCTGTGATTTCGGCCTTCTGCGTGGCAACAGGTCCAGGGCGAGGGCGTCGTCGAGGAGGCTGAGGCCGGCCAGTGCCTTCTCCAGGCCGTCGATCGCGCGGGCGGTGGGCTCGAAGTGCTGGCGCAGGTAGTCGGCGGTGGCGTCGTCCGGGGCGCACTCGGCCAGTGGTCGCCATTCTCCGAACTAGGGAGTGCTTCGAAGTACCGTCGGCTTGTTGGCCGGTGGGCTAAGCTGTGCGGCCATGACTACCGGGACGGCGTTGCGCCACACACGGATTGGTGACCCGGTGCTCTTCTGAGCGCCGTACGGGCCGGTGCGGGCCCGCTGTTCGATCGAGGATCTTGCGCTGCTGCGCGGGCTCCACCTCCTGTCGTGTTGATCACAGGCTCGACACATCAACCACGACAGGAGAATTCATGCCCTCGAAGACGTTGCAGATTCCCACCGCGGACGGTCACGCCGATGCTTTCGCCGCCTTCCCCGACCACGGCGAGCGGCACCCAGGGGTGCTGATGTACGCGGACGCCTTCGGCATCCGGCCCGTGCTGCGGGAGATGGCCTGCGAACTGGCCGGGCACGGGTACTACGTACTCGTCCCCAACTTCTTCTACCGGCACGGCCCGGCACCGCTGATCGAACTTCCCGAGCACATCGGAGAAGAGGTTCGGTCCGCGGTTGTCGCCCAGCTGATGCCCTTGATCGAGGCGCACACCGTCGAACGTGCCCTGAGCGACGCCGACGCCTACCTCAGGTTCCTCACCACCCAGCCCGAGGTCGGCGCCGGACCGGTCGCAGTGACCGGCTACTGCATAGGCGGCCTCCTGGCGATGCGCACCGCCGCGGCCCACCCCGGCCAGGTGGCCGCCGTCGCCGGATTCCACGGCCCCGTGGGCGCCGACGGGCCCGACAGCCTGCACCGCCTCACCGCCGAGGTCCACCTCGGACACGCCGAAACCGACCTGACGCCCGAGGCTCTCGGCGAGCTCAACCAGGTCCTGGATGCCGCAGGTGTCGGCTACACCTCCGAGATCTACCCCGGCACCGTCCACGGCTTCACCATGTCCGACACCGACGCCTTCAACCCCGCCGCACTACAACGCCATTGGGACCGCCTGCTCCCCCTCCTCGGCCGCACCCTGAAACAGACGGCTCTGTAAGACGCAACCTGCTGTTCGTCCCCCTTGTGGAAGTGGCCGGTGCCGCAAAAGGGGTTAACAGGACGTCTGTGGGAGCCACGCCATGGGATTGGCCCGGCTGGCGGGGACTGTCCGCCGGCTGGGCTTTTGGCCGTTCGTAGTTGCAGCATTCTCCGAACCAAGAGCTGGGCCGGTCCAGGGCCTCGCGGCTCAACTGGTTCGGCCTGAGATCTGATCGAATGCGGGGATGCCCAGGAATGTAGGCGATTCTTTGCGTCGCACTCTTGCGAGGCTCAACCACTATGTGGGTGGTGCCGTCGGGACGACGCCGGCGGACGGGCTTCGCGGCGAGCCGTGCCTTCCAGGCGTCGCTGACGTCCTGCGGCAGTGGGAGGGTGTCGAGGCCAGGATTATGTCGTTCCGGATCAGCCCAGAACAGGCCGCCCACGTAGGAAGCGAACATCTTGAGAGTTCCGCAGTCGACTGCCGGTTGGCGTTCGGTGAGGTAGTCGAGAGGTCACGTGGTCCGGAGCGAGCCCAGTACTCGCATCTCGAACGGCATCGCGGGGTCGGCGGCAAAAGCCTGCTGCCGCCGGGCGCCGTGCCCTCGGGTTGCCCTAAGCTGCCGAAGGTGACGGAGCTCAGACATAACCTCCGGGGTGCGGAGGCAGACGACGGTTTACCCCAGCCGCCGGAAGTGACGGATCCCGCGCAGTTCGTGGCAGCAATGCGGCAGTTACGTCTGTGGGCGGATCTGAGCTACCGGCAGCTGGAACGCCGGGCCAACGCCTCAGGAGACGTGCTGCCACGCACTACGCTCGCCGGCGCCCTGAACCGGACGGAGCTCCCCAGAGAGGAACTCCTGGCTTCCTTCGTCCGGGCCTGCGGCGGTGACGCGGACGTGGTCGGTGCATGGGTGAAGGCCCGCCGGCGTCTGGCTGTCGAGTCCGAGAATCCCTCCGCCCTCGTACCCGCCAGGCCGACGGCGGCAGGTGCTGAGCCAGCGCACAACGTGGAAGAAAGCCTCGGTTCCGGCGCCGTGGAGGGCGAGGACGGCTGTCAACCTGCCGGGGCAGGTCCCGGCAGGGTCCCGGAAGAGCGTTCCTGTTCCGGGACAGACCGTGCATCCGCCGTGTCCGTACCGACAACCACGCACGCCGCTGCCGCAGGGGCGCCGGATCCTTCAACGGACGGCGGCGACCTGACTCTCCCGCAACCGAAGGCCTCGAAGTCAGCAGAGGAGGAAACCACTCCCGCGCGGGTGGTACCCCTTCATCGGCGGCCAAAGCTTGTGCTCGGGGCAAGTGCCGTCGTCCTTCTCGTCACAGCCGCCATCACAGGGATATCCCTGTTTCCCGACGATGACACCGGCAAGCCACACGCACCCGCGACACAAACACCAACCCCGTCGACAACATCCAGCACTCCCCCGGCCCCCGCGTCCAGCACCCCCTCCACGAAGCCGGACCCCCAGGACAAGCCGGCACCGGGCCCGGCAGGCCACACCTCGCCGGGCAGCACCCCCCGCACCACGCCCTCGGCCCCGTCCACAAGCAAGCGCCCTTCCAACGGTCCCGCGCCGCGGCCATCCCATCGGGAGCCGACCGTCTACGAGCCACCACCGCCGATCTACACACCCCCTCCGTCACAGAGTGAGGACCCCTTCCCGGAAGAGACCTGCTGGGATGTCACCAACGACTGTCTGTGACTCCGTTCTCCCGTGACTGGTCCTTGTGCGAGACGCTGCAGCGCCTTGACCGTGGTGCCGTGGTGCCCGGCGAGGCCGTACAGCGTGTCTCCGCAGCGCAGGAGGTGCGTCTTCCCGGCGGGACCGGGAGCCGGCCGGGACGGGCCGGCAGACGACCTTGGTGCCGGGCCGGGCTCTTGCGTCTGCCCCGGCCCCGGCGCGTCCCGCCCTCAGGACTGCTCCTGACCAGGCCGGACAGTTCCGGACTGCCCCGGCCGCCCTCATGCGTCGCCCGGCGGAGCGATGCCACGCAACGCTTCTCTCACCGCACCGCGCCGCCCCTGCGCATGTGTCACCTCGCTGTCCCGGAATGTCCTCAGACCCGGCTTCCCAGCCACTTGTGGACGGCGAGTGCGGTGGTACGGGCGTGTTCCTCCAGCATGGTGAAGTGGTCCCCGGGCACGGTGACCTCGGCGTGCGGCAGGCTCCAGTCCGGGGCGGGTTCGGCGCCGGGCAGCAGGTCCTGGGCTCGTACGTACAGGGTGGGACAGGCAAGCGGCGCGGGCTTCCAGTCACTGAAGAGCTCGAAGTATCCGGCCATGGCGGTGAGCCGGTCGGGCTCGGCAGAGGCGAATTCCGCCGCCCGGCGCAGCATGTCCGACGTCATGGCGGAGAGCGCCTGACCCCGGTCACCGTGACCGGGAGGATAGGTGTCCACCAGGACGACGGCCGCCGGGGCGGCACCCTCGGACTCCAGACGCTCGGCCACGGCATGGGCCACCCAGCCACCGGCCGACCGCCCCAGCAGTACCGGGGGGCCTTCGGCCGCGGCTGCGCGGACGGCGGCGGCCTGGGCGGTGACGAGGGCGTCCAGTGTGGCGGGCAGAGCCTCTCGGGGCTCGAACCCCGGGTACCGCACTGCGGAAACCGGCCGCAGCCCCCGCAGCCCGGCACCGAGGCGCGCGTACTCCTGCGGTCCGGACAGCGCGCTGAGCGCGGGGGAACACACCAGCCGGGCCCCCGTGCCGCCCGCCGCGAGCACGACGGGTGCGTGCGTCGCACCGGGCGCCCCCGCCCCGTCGAAGACCGGGCGCAGGCGCGCGGCGACGGTCAGGAGCACCATGCCGTCCCAGCTCTGTCCCCGGGCGCATGCGGTACGAAAGAGCGCGCCCAGGGAATCCGGAGCTCCCCCGGCGTCCGGTGCGTCGGCGGCCTGCACCCGGGCGTCCGGCGGAGCGCCCGTCTCCGGACCGCCCCCCGCGCCGTCGTCCGCCGGTCGGCCCGGAGAGTCGGCGGCCTCGGGCCCTCCCGGGCCGTCGGACGCGGCGCCCACAGGAGGTGCCTCGGCGGCATACCGCCGCGTCAGCTCGGCGGCGAGCGCGCGCGGCGTCGGGAAGTCGAACAGCAGCGTGGACGGCAGTGCCAGTCCCGTCCATGCCGCGAGCTCATTGCGCAGATCGACTGCGGCCAGGGAGTCCAGTCCCAGGTCCGCCAGCAGGGTGTCCTCGTCGATCTCGCTCGCCTCCTCCCGGTGGCCCAGGACGCGGGCTGCCAGGGTCCGGACCTTGGTGAGCAGCACCCCGCCCCGCTCGCCGATGGAAGCAGCCGCCAGCGCCCGGCCGATTCGGTCCCCGCCCCCGTCGCCCCCGTCGGCAGCAGGCGTTCGGAGCCGGTTCGCCGCCGGGTCGCCGCCGCGGAGAGCGGACGGGGCGAGGCGGGCCGCCACCACCACAGGTTCGTCACCGGCCACGGCGGCGTCGAAGAGGGCCAGACCCTCTTCCGGCCCGAGCGGGCCGAACCCGGAGCGGGCCATCCGCTGCCGATCCGCGTCGCCGAGGTGCGCCATCATGCCGTCGTTCTGCTGCCAGGGGCCCCAGACGATCGACGTACCGGGCAGTCCGAGCCGCCTCCGGTGTCGTGCCAAGGCATCGAGCACGCAGTTGGCCGCGGCGTAGTTGGCCTGGCCGGCGGAGCCGAAGGTGCCCGCCACCGAGGAGAACAGCGCGAACACAGCCAGGTCGTGTCCCCGGGTCAGTTCGTGCAGAGCGAGAGCGGCATCCGCCTTGGGGTGCAGCACCCGCCTCAGACGGTCGGTGGTGAGCGCCGCGACAACGCCGTCGTCCAGCACTCCCGCGGTGTGCACCACGCCGGTCAGCGGGTGGGCCGCCGGTACCGCGTCGAGCAGGGCGGCGAGCGCGGTCCGGTCCGCGACGTCACAGGCGTGAACGGTTACCCGGGCGCCCGCCTCATGCAGCTCCGCGACGAGTTCCCGGGCCCCTGGAGCGTCCGGCCCGCGTCGTCCGGCGAGCAGCAGATGCCGGACGCCGTGGGCGGTGACCAGGTGCCGTGCCACCAGCATGCCCAGGGAACCGGTGCCGCCGGTGACCAGGACGGTGCCCTCCAGGTCGAGCGGCCGCCGCTTCCGCGGCTTCGGTGCCCCCTTGGCCAGTGGCACCAGCTTCGGCACGTATGCCGCCCCCCGGCGTACGGCTGCCTCCGGTACCGAGGCGGCCAGCAAGGCGAGCAGGGCACTCCAGGAGTCGGGGTGTTCGTCCACGTCGATCAGGGCGAAGCGGCCCGGGTTCTCCCGCAGGGCCGAGCGGACCAGTCCCCACACCGGTGTGTGCAACGGTACGGACGCTGTTTCGCCGGAGCGGCCGTCATGCCCGCGATCGGAGCCATCCGCAGGGAAACCGTCGTCGGCCGAAGTGAGGGCGTCGGACGTCACGAGGACGAGACGGGAGCGGGACAGATGCGGTTCGGCGAGCCACTCCTGAACGAGCCTCAGCGCCCAGTCCGCTGCCTGCAGCAACCCGGCAGCCTGGTCCTGTGCACCGCCGGTCGTGTCAAGCGGCGGGCACGGTGCCAAGACGACGGCCGACGACGCGTCGCACGCCGCCGGGCCGGGATACACCGGGACGCCGGAACCCGGGGGCGCGATGGCGTCCACCAGCCGTGTGCCCGCCGTGCCCAGAACCCCCCAGCGGGGCATCGCCACGGGTGCGGGCGGCTCGGTCAGCGGCACCCAGTCCGTCCGGTGGAGAGCACCGGTGACCGCGTCCGCCGTCGCCGAGCCGGTACGCGGAAGGGGCCGGAGCGTCAGCGAACGGACCGTCGCCACCGGTGAGCCCGTCTCGTCGGTCAGCTCCACTCCGGCCTGCCCGTCGGGCCCGGCGGTCATCCGTACCCGCAAGCGCTGTACGCGGGTGGTGTGCACGCGCACTCCGCTGAAGGCGAACGGCAGGGACAACCCGTCGGCCGCCGGACCGGCTGTGCCGGAACCGTTCGTGACAAGGCTGTCCAGGGCCAGGGCGTGCAGCGCCGCGTCGAGCAGCGCGGGATGCAGGACGAACCCCGGGCCGTCCGCCTCCGGGCGCGGGGCCCCGGCCGCTTCGGGCAGCGCGACATCGGCGTACAGCTCCTCCCCGTGCCTCCAGGCGGCGCGCATGCCCTGGAAGGCGGGGCCGTAACGCAGCCCGCCGGCGGCCAGCCGCTCGTACGCTCCGGTCCCCGGCCCGTCGGCATGCACCCGCATCGCCGCCTCCGGCGGCCAGGACACGTGCGGCCGGGGCGCGCCGCCGGTCTCGGCGGCGGCCGCTTTCCGGTCCGCGGGCGGCTGCGCCCGCGAAAGAGTGCCGACGGCGTTCCGGAGCCAGGGCTGGTCACCCGCCGGATTGTGCGGCCGGGAGTGGAAGAGCACGGTCCGCCGTCCCGCGTCGTCCGCCCCCGCCACCTTCACCTGCAAGGCGACGGCACCGTCCGAGGGCAAGGGCAGCGGCGCGGTCAGAACGAGCTCGTCCAGGACGGCCGCGCCCGCCAACTCACCAGCGTGGAGGGCCATTTCGACGAAGGCTGTCGCCGGCAGCAAGATCTCCCCTGCCACCACATGGTCGGCAAGCCACGGCTGGTCGCGCACCGAGAGCACCCCGCTCAGCAGCAACCCGTCGTCGTCGGCCGTGCGGGTGTCCGACCGCAGGAACGGATGCGTGGGCTCGGCCGCCGGAGACACGGGCGGATGCGCCGGGGCGGGCTCCAGCCAGTACCGGCGGCGCTGGAAGGCGTACATGGGCAGTGCGACGCGCCGCCCGCCGCGCCCGGCGAAGACGGCCCGCCAGTCGACGGGCACGCCGTGGGCGTGCAGCGCGGCAAGCGTGTCGAGCAGGGTGTCCGCTTCCGGCCGCGTCCCGCGCAGTGTCGGCAGGACCAGCGGTGCCGGGCCCCGCTTGCCGCCGCCCGCTTCGCCCGTGTGCGGGTCCGCCGGGGCCGGTCCGGCCGAGGCGAGGCAATCTCGCACCAGGCCGGTGAGCACCCCGTCCGGCCCCAGTTCGACGTAGTGGGCCGCGTCTCGCTCACTCAGATGCGCCACCGAATCGGCGAAGCGGACCGGACGGCGGACATGGTCCACCCAGAACTCCGGTGTGCACAGCTCCTCGTCGGTGGCCGCCCGGCCTGGCACGGCGGTGATCAGAGGCAGCCGCGGCGCGGCGAAGGACAGACGCCGGGCCACGTCCGCGAAGTCGGCCAGCACGGGCTCCATCCGAGCGGAGTGGAAGGCATGGCCGACCCGCAGCGGCGTCACCGAACGGCCCCGCGTCCGGAAGTACGCGGCGGCGTCCCGCACCGCTGCCTCGTCGCCCGAGACGACCACCGAGGCGGGCCCGTTGACCGCGGCGATCTCCACCGCACCACCGGTCTCGGCGAGGTGGGAGGCCACCTCGTCCGCCCCGGTGGCCACAGCGACCATCGCGCCGCCCGGAGGCAGCGCGTCCATCAGCCGGCCCCGGGCCGCCACCAGTGTGCACGCATCCGCGAGGGACAACACTCCGGCGACATGTGCCGCCGTCACCTCGCCCACCGAGTGCCCGGCCACCAGGCCGGGGCGTACTCCCCAGGCCTCGAACTGCCGGAACAAGGCCGTCTCCAGGGCGAAGAGCGCCGGCTGCGCGAACCGGGTCGTATGCAGCAGCGCGCCCGTCTCCGTACCGGGCCCGGCGAACATGACGTCTCGCAGGGGCACCGGCAGCAGCGTGTCGAACAGGGCACAGCAATCGTCCAACGAACTGGCGAAGGCCGGATGCAGATCCCGCGACTCGTACAGTTCACGGCCCATGCCGACGCGCTGGCTGCCCTGGCCGGTGAACAGCAGGGCCAGCGGGCCGTGGTGGCGGGACGTGCCCGTGTGCACTCCGGGCCGGTCGCCACCGTCCGCCACGGCCCGCAGGGAGCCGAGCAGCTCGGCACGGTCCCGGGCCACCACCACGGCCCGGTGCTCGAAGGCCGCACGCGTGGTGGCGAGCGAGCAGCCGATGTCCACCGGGGCCGTATCAGGGGCGGCGACCACATGGTCGTACAGCCGTCGTGCCTGGGCCCGCAGCCCCGGCACGCTCCTGGCCGACACCGGAAAGGCCACCGCGGCCGGTCCTGGACGTGCCGCACCTTCCAGCACCGCCCCGGGCCCGACGCGGCCGCTTGCGGTCCCGCCGTCCGCCAGGGCACACGGCGATGCGGCCTCCCCGTCGTCCGGGGCCTCTTCGAGCACCACATGGGCGTTGGTGCCGCTGATGCCGAACGAGGAAACCCCCGCCCGTCGCTGACGGTCCGTCGCAGGCCACTCCACCGTCCGGGTCAGCAGCGCGATCCGCCCCGTCGACCAGTCGACACGGGGGGTCGGCTCGTCGGCGTGCAGCGTACGCGGCAGCACGCCGTGACGCATCGCCTGCACCATTTTGATCACGCCGGCCACCCCGGCGGCGGCCTGGGTGTGACCGATGTTGGACTTCACCGAGCCCAACCGGAGGGGATGCTGCCGCGCCTGGCGCCCGTATGTCGCGAAGAAGGCCTCCGCCTCGATGACGTCCCCCAGCCGGGTGCCGGTGCCGTGCGCCTCCACCGCGTCGATGTCCCCGGGATTCAGCCCCGCGTCCGCGAGTGCCTGCCGGATCACTCGCTGCTGCGCCGGTCCGTGCGGTGCGGTCAGTCCGTTGCTCGCCCCGTCCTGGTTCACCGCCGAACCGCGCACCACGGCCAGTACCGGAAGTCCGGCACAGCGCGCCTCAGACAGCCGGCTCAGCAGCAGCATTCCAGCGCCCTCGGCCCACCCCGTACCGTCGGCGGACGCGCCGAACGCCTTGCAGCGGCCGTCCGGAGCCAGCGCCCGCTGGCGACTGAACTCCACGAACGATGAGGGCCCCGACATCACCGTGGCGCCGCCGGCCAACGCGAAGCCGCACTCACCCCGGCGCAGCGCCTGGGCCGCCAGGTGCAGGGCCACCAGGGACGAGGAACACGCCGTGTCCACGGTGATGGCCGGGCCTTCGAGACCGAAGGTGTAGGCGATACGACCCGAGGCGACGCTTCCGGCGTTGCCGAGGCCGAGGTACCCCTCGACATGCTCGGGCGTCCTTGTCAGGTGGCGGGCGTAGTCGCTGTACATCAGCCCGACATACACCCCGGTCGCCGAGCCGCGCAGGGTGCCGGGGACGAGACCGGCGTGCTCGAAGGCCTCCCACGCCACTTCGAGCAGCAGCCGGTGCTGCGGGTCCATGGCCAGCGCCTCGCGGGGAGAGATGCCGAAGAAGCCGGGGTCGAAGCGGTCCGCACCGGAGAGGAAACCGCCTTCGCGCACGTACGTCCGTCCGGGCCGTCCGGGATCCGGGTCGTACAGCGCCCGGGTGTCCCAGCCCCGGTCGGTGGGGAAAGGACCGATGGCGTCCCTCCCGTCGGCCACCAGCCGCCACAGTCCCTCGGGAGAGGTCACGTCTCCGGGATAGCGGCATGCCATCCCCACAATCACCACGGGGTCGTCGTCCGGCCGGGCCGCACTCCGGTTCACGGGCCCGGCGCCGGTAGGCGCGGCGGCGCTCCGGGCCCCGAGGTGGGCGGCGAGCGCGGCGACCGTGGGAAAGTCGAAGGCGACGGCCTCGGAGAGCGGCAGGCCTGTCACCGCCGACAACCGCTCCCGCAGCACCGTCGCCGTCAGGGAGTCCATACCCAGGTCCCGCAGTGCCGTGCTCGGCTCCACCGCCTGAGCTGTACAGCCGAGCACGGCCGCCACCTCGCTGCGCACCAGGGTCAGCAGGTCCTCCGACGGCTTCCCGGTGGCCTCCGCGCCCAGCGCCCTCGCCGGCCGGCCGGCGAGGTCCCGCCGCAGGGTCTTCCCGGAGGCGGTACGGGGAATGTCCTCCACCTCGAACAGCTCGACGGGCACCTTGAAGCCGGACAGTTCCGCACGGCAGGCGGCGAGGATGCGCCCCCTGTCCAGCACGCCGCCATCGGGCTCGGGAACCAGATAGCCGACCGGCACCTCGCCGAAGACAGGGTGCGGGCGTCCGCCGACGACGGCGTCCGCGACCCCCGGCAGCCGCCGCAGCACCGCCTCCACTTCCGAAGGATGGATGTTCACCCCGCCTCGAATGATCAGATCACTCGCCCGGCCGGTGACCGCAAGTCCACCGAAGGCGTCGATCCTGGCCAGGTCACCCGTGCGGAACCAGCCATCCCGCAGTACCTCCGCGGTGGCTTCAGGCCTGCCGTGGTAACCGGCCATGACCCCGGGCCCGTTGACCCACAGCTCACCCTCGCCCGTGTCCCGGCCGTCGGGACCCCCGCCGACCCGGACCCGGGTGTCGGGCAGCACCCGGCCGCACGCCCCGGACGTCGTCGCCTCGCCCGGCGCCGGCATGGTGACCGGGCCCGCCTCCGTGCTGCCGTAGTGCTCCAGATACGGGACACGGCAGATCGCCTCGAAGGACTCGCGGAACCCGGGCCCCGCCGCGGCGCCACCGCTGACGCAACCCCGCAGCGCGGGAGCGCCGAGACCGCCGCCGTCCTTGCCGCTCTCCTCGCCCCGGACCGCGTCGAGCAACGCCGAATACGTGGTCGGGACCCCGCCGAGCAAGGTGAACGAGGCATCCCCGCGGCGCAGTTCGCCGAGCACCCCCGCCACCGAGAACCGGGGCAGCAGCACCGCGCTCGCCCCCACCGCGGTCACCCCGAGGAAGCACACCACCTGGCTCATCGCGTGATGGAGGGGCAACGGCCACAGCACGCGGTCTTGTTCGGACAGGCCCAGGACGCCGACGAGGCCCGTCGCGACCGGCACGAGGCGGTTGCGCTGGGTGGACAGGACGCCCTTGGGCACGCCGGAGGATCCCGAGGTGTAGAGCAGCCAGGCCACTTCGTCCAGTGCGAGATCGTCCCGGGCCGGCGTCCGCGGCTCCGTACCGGCCAACTCCTCGTACCGCAGAACGCCACCCGCGACCGCGGCGGACCGGCCCCCGGTTGCGCCGGCCCCGTCCACCGGCTCCTCTGAGTCCGCGCACCAGGGCGAGTTCCCGTCCTCGGCGCCGCCTTCGGCCACCACCACGGTCAGCCCGGGTCGCAACGGCAGCGTTCGCCGGCGCGTCAGGCAGGCGCCATCGGTGATGAGCACCCGTGCCCCGCTGTCGTCCAGCAGGCGGGTCAGCTCCTCCTCCGAGTTCCCCGGGTCCAGAGGTACGCCCACGCCGCTCGCCCGGGTGACGGCGAGCAGGCTCTCGACCGCCTCGACACGGTTGCCGAGCAGTACGGCCACCCGGTCACCGCGCGCCAGGCCGAGTCCTGCCAGGTGACCGGCCAGCCGTGCGGTCCTGCTTTCCATCTCCCGGTAGGTCACACGCCTGAGCCGGTCCTGGAAACAGACCTTGTCCCCGAGGCGCCGGGCGTGGTGCCCGAGCAGTTCCGGCAGTGGTTTTACGATGTCGGCGTGCGGACCCACCGCATGACCTCCTTGAGACGACCCGTCGTTGAGGACGACGGCACGATTCACCGGGTTGCCTCCCGGCGATGGGTGAACCGCGTCGGGGCCCCTCCCTGAGCCTTCCTCGCGACCTTACGAGTTGGTGCGTGATAGTGGTGGGGCTGTTGCGGCGTTCTCGCTGTGGGATGGCCTGATCCGCTCGTGGTGATCACGGCGAATCGGGCGGTTCTCGCGCATCGGCGGTTCGCGGGGGATCTCCCGGATCTCCCGGCTTCATCTGGCTCGCCTGGCGGAGGAGTTGGCCGTGCCGTGGCAGGCGGGTGTCGAAGGCCGCTTGAAGCAGCCGGGCTGCCGCTGCGTCCTGCCCGACGACCCATCCGACGCGGGCGTCGAACCTCTCCAGCCACCTTTCTGACGTGCCCAGCCAAGTGCTCCTACTCCGATTCCGGCCGTGGGCGCCATGTGCCGTCGAGCGGAATGCCGGCGGCCGCCGCGATCCGGTTGCGTGATTCGACCAGTCGGGTCCTCAGCGCCGCCAAGTCCACGCCCACCAGCATGCCGTCGCGTTTGACGACGCGGCCGGCGACGAGGACGGTGTCCACCAGGCCGGGATGGCCGGCGCTGACGATGGTGGCGACCGGGTCGGTGACCGGGAACACGGTCAGGTCGTCGGCACGCAGAAGGATGACGTCGGCGTCCTTGCCGGGCGTGATGCTGCCGGTTCGGGCGTCGAGCCCGCACGACTGGGCGGCATAGACGGTGGCGAACTCCAGCAGGTCCCGGGAGCGCAGGCCGCCGTCCAGGCCGCGCTGCACGGCGAAGGCGGTACGCATCGTGGAGAACATGTCGCCGCCGACCGACGGGACGTCGTCGATGGACAGCGTCGGGCGCAGGCCGGCGGCCAACGCCCGGCCGGTCATCGGCGATCCGAACCCCATCTTCAGCTCGACGTCCGGGCTGATCGACACCGAGCTGCCCGCGTCGGCGAGCATCCGCAGCTCTCCGTCGCTGATCCCGTTGGCGTGCACGAACGTGGTGGTGTCCCGCAGCAGACCGTGCTCGCGCAAATCGGCGACCGGGCGCTGCGTGCCGCCGGCGTCGACATGCAGGCTGGTGCGCAGGCCGAGTTCGGCCGCCAGCTTCAGCTCCCGGGCGACGGTGTCCATGCTGGTGTCCACGGGGCCGCGCAGCCCCAGCGCCATGGTGACCAGGCCGTCCCCGGCCAGGTCGGAGCGGACGCGGCGGATCTCGGCGTCGACGGGGTCGGGGGTGCCCCATCCGGCGCCGAGGCAGAAGATCGACCGCCCCTGCGCGTCTCGCAGCGCGGCGACGGCGGCGTCCTCGTGCTCGCGGCTCTGCGCGACGTGGTACCAGTCCAGCATCGTGGTCACGCCGGAGTGCTCCGCTCGCAGTACCCCGATGGCGTCGAGCAGGAAATCTACGGCTTCCTTCTTGTCCACCACGCACTTCGGGACGTCATGCACCACACCGCTCACCAAGCCGACCTCGACCCCGACAGGCTGTCCTTCACCCGCACCCTTCGCATCGCCCGCCGCCACGTCACCGACCAGGCGGCACTTTCCCCCCTCACGACTCAGCCGAGCCCTGACTAACACCATCCGTGAGCTGCTGGAACGACTCCTGCCACCCCGCAGGCAACGCTCCAACCCCCGTGTCATCAAACGCAAGATGGCCAACTGGCGCCTCAAACACACCCACCACCGCAACCCACCCCGACCACCCGCAGCAGCAATCACACTGGTCCCACCCACCAAACCAACCAGCAAGCACCAGAAAAACACCTAAATCACCGGTATTGCCTCTAAGCCTTGACTGGTGCGGCCGACCTGGCGGCCTGCTCGATCTTCGCGCAGTAGGCTGCACGGGCTTCCTCGTCGATCTGCTTCTCGTGTTCGGGGCGCACCCCGGTCCGGCCGTCGAGGCCCTCGCGCAGGATATCGGCGTGCCCGGCATGCCGGTTGGACTCGCCGAGGACATGGACCATGATGGCGAACAGGTTCGTGTTGGGATAAGGCTCCGGCCACCACGGCACGTGGCCGGGGGCGTCGAGGGGAAGCTCGTTGATCGTCGCGTCCGAGTGTTCCCACGTGCGCCGGTAGAACCCGATGATCTGATCGCGGGTCTCGTCCTCGGTCGCCCAGAGATCGCTGCCGTTCTAGTCCTGCCACCGGGGCAGCGGTTCCGGGGAAGGGCGGTCGAAGACCTCGCCGAAGTACCTGGCCTCGACGGTGGCCACGTGTTTGACCAGGCCGAGGAGGTTGGTCCCGGTCGCTGTCAAAGGTCGGCGGGCGTCGTATTCGGACAAGCCGTCGAGTTTCCAGAGCAGCGCCTTGCGGTCCCGCCGCAGCCTCCCGTGCAGGTTGCCTTTCGCGAATTCATCGATCATGCGGCATGAGCCTGCTATGGGCTGCTCGTGATCTCAAGATCACGTACGTGGTCCGCAACGACTGGCAGAGCCGAGGCCTGGCCATGGCCGCCGCCCTGACCTGCTACAAGAAGCTCGCGAAACTTGCCACGTGAGTCAACCTCTTAGTTCAGAGAAGGATGAACGACGCCAACCGGTGGATCGTTCCGGTGCTCGGCTTTCCTGAACTCCCCTTCGTCGACTTCGGCGATGCCTTGTTCCAAGACCGTCCCGACGGGGTCCACTGGAAGACCGGTCCCCTGCTGGACTACGCCAACGGTCGTCCCTTCGCCTGGGTGGACGACGAACAGAGCGATCTGGACCAGGCATATGTGACCGCCCACCATCGCGGGCCCGCGCTTCTGCACCATGTCAACCCGCGAATCGGTCTACGCGAGGATGACTTCCGCACGCTCACCGACTTCGCCCGACCCCTGGACACTCCACGAGCCACCGGCTGAGCACGTCACCAGTCCTTCAGCCGCCGCACGCGCAGTACGGCGGTCAGCATCGGGAGGTCGAACTCGCCGTCGGCGGTCTCCGGTCTGCTCGCAAGGAATGTGCGGATCCGGCCGAGCGTGGCCTCACGTTCCTGTTCCGGCATGACCAGCACCCCCGCGCGCGTCGCGATGGTCGCGACGAGGGAGTCGGCGTTGCGGCGCTGCCCGTGCGGGAAATCGGCCTGCTTCGGCAAGCCGAACCGGGCGGCCCCGCCGGTCTTTGGAAGGTGCATCTCGGCCGTCTCGGCGCGCCAACTGGTGGGCGTGTCGCGCGGGCCGATGGCCGCGCTCCCGCTGACCCGCGCGAGCCCGGCAACCCAGTCGACCTGGTCGTCCATGACGTTCCACAGGCCGGCCAGGACGCCGCCGGGTGCGAGGACTCTGGCGACCTCGGGTCCCGCGACGGCCATGTCGAACCAGTGCATGGCGTTGCCGGCCAGCACCGCATCGACGGACGCATCCGGTAGCGGTATCGCCTCTGCGCTACCCGGCAGGGCACGGACAGTTGGCAGTGCGCGGCGCAGCTCGGTCAGCATCGCCGGGTCGGGCTCGACCGCGATGACGTCGGCGCCCAGCGCGACCAGTGTGGCGGTCAGCTTGCCGGTTCCGGCGCCGAGGTCGAGCACTCGCGGGCCCGGCGCGGGCTCAAGCGCCCAGCGCACCGCGGCCTGCGCGTAGTTTGGGCGGTGTTCGGCGTATGCGGCCGCCGCTGCGCCGAACGACGAGCTGTGAAGCAGCCGTTCGTCCTTTTCCACGCGGTTACCTTAACTGTGGCCGAGCCGCACTGCTACCCGCCTGCGCCACACCCATCGTCGCCGCGACCCCGTATCCTTCAGGCCATCGGAGACCGGCGTTAGTGAATTTGAAAAAGGCTCACTGACCACATAATCCACCGCACAAAGAATTCACCAAATCCAGGAAGACACCTACGGAAAAGCAGTGGCCAGGCCCCAGCGATCGATATCAGCGCACAAGAGATCCAGTAAGCCTGGACAACCGGGAAGCCCCACCCCTTCGTTGTGACGCAGCACGGACCCGGCAGGGAGGCACGGCCGTACGCGAACCGGGCGCGCCAGCACCCGAGCGCGGAGGCCCCGCCGACGCGCAACCCAAACCCCCAACCCCGACCCCCGATCCCCGATCCGCGATCCGCGACGCCACCACACCACCCACACCCGCCCCCACCTCTTCTCTCATTCGGGCAGGGGCAGTTCGGACCGGTCTCGATGAGGTGTAGAAGCGCCCGGGCGACGCCGTAGCAGTCGTCCGGGCCGGGGCGGTCGACGTCGCGCTCTACTCCATGGCATCGATCGAAGCTCTGCCCACCGCGCACCCCGAGATCGACTGGGAACAACTGCGTACGGTCCAGACAGGCTGGCGCTCCCTGCTCGCCTCGCTGCGTCCGAAGCCGGAAGCGGCACCGGCGTGATGGGCGTCGGTCCGTGGCGGGCAAAGTGGCCGGAAGTACTGCCCGCCCCGGCGGCACTTCCTCCCGGCATGAGCGCGGTCTCGACCGCTTGCGCCGACGAGCCCCGCACACACCGAGGGCCACCAACGCACGTTTGTTGAACTTTCATGCAGCCTGTTACCGTTCTCATGAGCTTGAAGTTTCAAGCATGTCATCGTTCGCGACTGAGAGGCCCGCGCCCCATGCCTGCCACCCTCCGCACCACCGGCTTGCCGTCCAGCACCCCCCAGCCCGGCACCCCTTCGCTCCGCGCCTATGACGGAGGCCTGCTCCTGTTGCGACTCGCGCTGGGCCTGACTGTCGCCGCACACGGTGCACAGAAGCTCTTCGGCTGGTTTCACGGCGGCGGCATCGAGGGCACCGGCCAGTTCTTCGAGATGAGCGGCTACCCCTCCGGCGACACGATGGCTCTGATTGCCGGGCTCAGCGAGATACTCGGCGGGCTCGGTCTCGCCCTCGGCCTACTCACTCCGCTTGCAGGCGCAGCTGTCTTCGGCACATTGATCAACGCAGTGGCCGTCAAGTGGGGTGGTGGTTTCTTCGCTCCCGAGGGCGTCGAGTACGAGGTCCTGTTGGCCGCTGGCGCGGCCGCGCTGGCGCTCACCGGACCTGGCCGGATCGCCGTGGACCGCTTCCTGCCGTGGCTGCGGGCTCACCGCCTTGGGTACGGCGTGACAGCCGTAGCGCTCGGCGCAGTGACCGCCGGCCTCGTCCTGCTCATTCGCAACTGAGCACAGGGAGAGCATGGAACCGGGCAGGCACCCGGCCGTCCGGCGGTCGAACACGGCACGGTGACTGGCCCTCTTCTCTCCATGGAGGGCCGGTGGCTCGCATCCAACACTCACGAGGGTCCGGTGAGAACCGGGCGTACTTCTCCAGCTTTACGTGGTGCGCTTCGGCCAGACCTGGAGCAGGTAGTGCTCTGCGATCGGCTCGCCCTCGTCCTGCACGCCATCGGGGTTGATGTCCCGGCCCCGAGCGTGCAGCGCAGTCGGTATTCGCCGGGCCCTGCGTGAGCGAGGTTCGTCTCGTACGGCTCCTGCGGGTCTTCGCCGGTATCGCCCACGAGTGCGCTGTAACGGAAGCCGCCGGTTGGTGTGGCGGGGTCAGCTTCCTCGGCCTCGTCCCAGGACCTGGCCAGCTGGGCCCTGCACCGACTGCGGCACTCCGCGCTCACCCATGATGCCGAAGGCGGCACCTGCACCCCGATGCTGCTGGCCCGCTCCCGCAACGCCTCCGTCCGCTCCGTGGAGCGGTACGCCCGTCTCGGCGTCGATGCGGTCGCCCGGCACGTCGTCGAGCGCGACCCCGGCGCCCGCCGCCGTCGGTGAACCTCCAAACCCACCGTCGGGCCACTTGCCCCTGATGTCCGAGCCAGGGCTACCGGGCCGTGAAGTGACAGATGGCTCAACCTGATGCTCCTGGGAACTCGCCTTCCGGCAAGATCGTTCAATCTGCATGCCGCACCACCCAGACGCCCCTGCCGCACGCCCCATCACCGACGCCGACATCCCTACCGCTGTCGAGACTCTCGCCCGGGCCTTCGCTGACTACCCCTACACCCGGCACGTGGTCGCCGCAGACGACCACGTGGACCGGATCCGACGCTTCCAGGAGCTCTGCTTGACTCGCGTCGGGATGGTGTACGGCCGCGTGTGGGTTGCCGACAGGGGCCGCGCTGTCGCGGTCTGGGCCACCCCTGACCGGGACCCCTCGCCCGCTTTTGCCGAGGTCGGCCCGCTGCTTGGCCACCTCACCGGTGACCGGGCAGCTGCCTACGAGTCCGCGGAGCAGGCCATCGCTCCGTACCGGCCGCAAGAGCCGGCGTGGTTCCTCAACACGGTGGGAGTCACCCCTGAAGCCCAGGGGCGGGGCCTTGGCAGCGCGGTGCTAGTTCCCGGCATTGAGGCGGCTGCCCGCGCTGGGTACCCGGCTTTCCTGGAGACCTCCAGCGAGCGGAACGTGAAGTTCTACGAGCGCCTCGGCTTCAAGGTCACAGCCGAGGTCCTGCTTCCCGACAATGGCCCCCGCACGTGGTGCATGCACAAGGACCCCCGCTGGGGCCTGTTGTGAAAGTGCGTCATCACCGGCATGGTCGGCGCATGAACGCAAGACAGGTAGCGGCCTGCGCCGCCGCAGCCGCGGCGGTCGCGGCGGCCATCACCGGCGGCATCTGGACCACTCAGGCCACGGAAGCCGACAGCAAGCCCACCCAGCAGGAACGGGAATGCACCCGGATCCTGGACCGCATCGAGAACGGGGAACGCGAGTACGCCGATTACATAGCGGCGGACACGATCCCGCCCGAGTGCGTCCCCGAAGCGTTGGAGCGCGGCCCGCTCGACGAGGAACAGCGTTGAGGCCGCCCGCGTCGCGTCTGGCCCCAGGTGTATTGCCCCACGAGGTTGGGGACGGCAGTTCGTCGACCAGCGCCGGACCCACCGGCCCAGCGAGGAGTAGCGCGCGCCGAGTGACACCGAGTGGCAGGAATTCCGTGACCACTTCAGTCTCCGCAAGGTCGCCCTCGGTACCTGCGACCGCCCGTACGGAACCCCTTGCCAGCATGAAAACGCTTGCGTCAGATGTCCCATGCTCCGCCTGGACCTGGCCCAGGAACCCCGGCTGCTGGAGATCGAGACCAACACCCGTAAGCGTCTGGGGGAAGCCCAGCGGATGCAGTGGCTCGGCGAAGTCGCCGGACTGCAGGAGAGTCTGCGGCACATCGCCACCAAGAAACAGCAGGTCGAACGACTACGAGAACAAACTGACCAGGTGAAGGCGGAGAGAATGCGCTCGGGTGATTACACGTCCCGGCGCCTCCCGCCAGCCCTTTGCAGCCATTGCTTGGCTGCGCCGCTGTTCTGCTGGGCGACCCAGCAGTCGAAATCCTCCACCAGATAGGCAGGGTCAACCGGCTTGAGCCGAATCTGTGGGCGCTCGTCCATCCACCAGATCTCGAAGTCAGTCACAGTCCCCTCAGCCGGCCATCGGGCAGGGTCGCGCCGCGACATAAGGACAAAATCGACGAAACCGCCTACAGATAGCCCCAAATCAACGAAAATGCCGATGGCACCGGGCTTGGGAACACGTACGATGGTCCCGGTCAAGCATTCGCCGATCCGCAGTCGAGATCGCAGTTGCTCCCATGGTTCATCAACAGGCATCCCGCCATCCTGCCCGATCGGATCTATGGCTGGAGATCTTCGTGAAGTCCTTCGATCCTGTGACTCAGTCCAGCGTAGGCACCCCTTACCTCCACCAGGCTCCAGCCCGGGTGTTCCTCTGAGGCTTCGGCATCCCGGCCCTCGTCGAGGCATTCGAGTACGGCAAAGGCCGTATCGTGAACGATGCTCTGAACCAGACCAAGCAGGTCACCCGGGTCAGCGCCAGCGGCTAGCAGCCGTTGAGCAGCAGGAATCGTAGTCAATGCACCTGCACGGGCCCACGAATCGACCGCCTGCCGGCGGATGGCTCGCAGTATGAGGAAGCGCGCGAGCTGCGGGATGTTCTCGCTGATCTCCGAGCGCGTCCAGCCTTCCGGATCCTCAGCGCCCAGTTCTTCGAATCGATCTCGCAGCTCACCCGCCACGTCCTGCTTGTCCTTGGGCAAGGTGGCCAACCACTCATCCCGCGCAGCAGTCATCGCAGCAGAATGTCAGCACCGCCGAGCGCACCGGCGTCTGGGATCCCTGAGGAAGCAGGGTTCAGTTAGTGCAGAGAAGGGTCTATGCCTCGCAGGCCCAGGAGTCTTTCATGGAGGGCCATGTCGCGGCGTTCAAGGTCCTGGGCGGTGTCCCGTCCCGGCATATCCGTTACGACAACCTGAAGCCCGCGGTCAACCGGGTCTGCACCAGCCGCAGCCGGGTGGAGTCGGAGCGGTGGACCTCGTTCCGGTCGCACTACGGGTTCGACGCGTTCGACTGCATTCCGGGTCAGGAGGGCGCCCATGAGAAGGGCCGGGTCGAGCAGGAGGGCGGCCGGTTCCGGCGCACGCATCTGGTCCCTGTTCCCGACGTCGTCTCGCTGGAGGCCCTGAACGACCGGCTGCGGGAGATCGACGCGGAGGAGGACGAACGGATGCTGTCCGGGCGGCTGACCAGCGTCGGGTTCAACTTCGTCTCCGAGACCGATCTCCTGCTGCCGCTGCCGTTCGAGGAGTTCGAGTGCGGCATCACGCTGACGCCGAAGGTCGACCGCAGCAGCCGGATCACCGTCCGCCAGTGCCATTACTCGGTCCCGGCCCGGTTCATCGGCCAGAACGTGCGGGCCTTGCTGCGGGGCAACGAGCTGCTGGTGTTCGAGAAGCGGGAGATCGCCGCCCGTCGTCCCCGGCTGACCAGGCGCGGAGAGTTCCGCGACGAGCTGGATCACTACCTGGAGATCCTGCTGGCCAAACCGGGGGCTATGGCCGGTTCGACCGCTCTGGTCACCGCGCGGGAGACCGGCTCGTTCACCGAAGTGCACGAGGCGTTCTGGGCGGCGGCCCGATCGGCGCACGGCGACGCGGCCGGGACACGGGCACTGATCGAGGTTCTGCTGTTGCACCGGCGCATGCCCGCGGCCGCCGTCCAGCAGGGCAATGGCCGCTGCGATCCGGGCGGGCGCCACCACCGCGGACGTCGTCGCCGTCGCCCGCAAGGCGGCCGCGCTGGTCCCCGAACCGTCCGAGGACAGCGGCGAGGAGAGTGAGCCGCCGCCTGGGCGGAGCCCAGCGGGGCGGTCTCCCTGACCGCCCGCAGGGCCCAGCTGCCCGAGGACAAAAGGCCGTTGCCGACGGTCTCGCACTACGACCAGCTGCTGAAACGCCAACCGAAGGGCACCGCATGACCACGACCGAGACCGTCACCCAGATTCCCTCGCCCCGGCGCGACACCGGGCCCGAGGAGGCGGTCGACACCGCGATCGACGAGGCTTGCCGCACGCTCCACCTGCCCACGATCCGCAGCCGGGTCCAGGACATGGCCGGCGAGGCGATGCGCCAGCGCTCCAGCTACAAGGACTTCCTGGCCGACCTGCTGGGGGCCGAGTGCGCCGAGCGCGAGGAGAGGCGCAAGCTGCGGCTGGTCCGGGAAGCGAACTTCCCCCGGCCCAATCGGCTGGAGGACTTCGTCTTCGAGGAGAACCCGAACGTCACTCCCGAACTCGTCGGCACCCTGTCGGACCCGGCCTGGGTCAGGGCGGGGCAGCCGCTCTGCCTGATCGGTGACTCCGGCACCGGCAAGTCGCACCTGCTGATCGGGATCGGCACCGCCATGGCCGAGGCCGGGCTGAAAGTCCGCTACACGACCACGGTCAACCTGGTCAACGAGCTGGCCGAGGCCGCCGACGAGAAGAAGCTCTCGCGGACCATCGCCCGCTACGGACGCGTCGATCTGCTCTGCCTGGACGACTTCGGCTATCTCGACCTGGACAAGGCCGGGGCGAAGCTCCTGTTCCAGATCTTCACCGGGCGCGAGGAGCGGCGCGCTATCGCGATCGCGTCGAACGCACCGTTTTCCGAGTGGAAGCAGACCTTCACCGACCCCCGGCTCTGCACCGCGATCGTCGACCGCGTCACGTTCAACGCACACATCGTCGAGACCGGCACCGAGTCCTACCGTTTCACCCAGACCCAGCGCAGGCGGCGCCGCAGCTGACTCCTGCCTCGACCCTCGGCAAGGCTGTGTCCCAGAGTCTCCGTCTGAGACCGCAGGTGATCGCTCGATGGGAGAATCGGGTCCGTGACGATCGGATCTGAGGACTTTGAACTGACCATGGACGAATTGCGCGTCGTCGCACACTACGCTCTGGAGAGCGCTGAGGAAGTTCTTCCTGTGTTCGAGGACTCCAACCCCGGCGATCCTCGGCCTCGTGCAGCCATCAACGCCGCACGGGAGTTCGTGAACGGCGCCAAGAGGACCAAACTTCAGCGCATCACCTCCTTGGACGCCCACCGGGCGGCAAAGGAGGCGACCACGGAGGCCGCACGGCTCGCTGCACGCGCCGCCGGAGATGCCGCCTCTGCGGCCTACCTGCATCCGATCGCGAAAGCCACCCAAGTCGGTCACATCCTGAGAGCCGCCGCAAGCGCCGCGCGCGTTGGAGAATTGAACGCGGAAGATGATTTCGCCGTCGGGCTCCGGCTGATCGAGGAAGCTCGACAACGCGCCACACCCGTCCTGATCGATGTTCTGAACAGATACCCGCTGGCGCCGACTGGCAAGAGCCGTGCTGCACAGCTCATGACCATCCTGGACGCGTCCCTGCGCATGCCCCGCCAAGCTGAGGGTTAGCTTCGACACCGCAGCTAACCCTCGTCGACAACCGCGGCCGTTCCGGGTCCGGCAGCCAGGTCCCAGTGCCGGCCGAACCAACGCCCGTTCTCGTCCAGCCACCGCGGACACTGGGCGGTCCACGGTCTCAGCCGAGCCGGATCGGCAGCCTCCACGCACCTGTCGGGGGCACGCTGACGGCAGGCTGACCGAGGCTCCCAAACTACCGCGAGACCCCACCCCCAGGGCCAGCGGAACCACTCGATCGAAGTGGGGCCAAATCACCTTGCTACAGGAGCGTGAATCACACCGCCTCACGCCCCCTCCAGCCCAACCACGGAGCCAGAAAACGTCCGTCGACTGGAGCCCGAAAACGTCCTCAGAAACAAGCACCGGCTCCGGGCCCTGGCCCTCTCGGGCCAGGGCCGCAGCAGAGGCTCGATCAACTCCCACAACTCGTCGTCCACGATCCACGGCCGGTTCCCCACACCCCACAACCGGGGAATCATCACACCGGTCACCCCTCACCAGCACACCTCGACACGACCGTGTGACGAGCTCAAGGCGCCGGGACGGTCGGCCTTTGTGTGCCCATGGCCAAGGAAGACAGTCCCGGTGCGGCGGCCGTCAAGGGAGCGGAAAGAGCCAGGACGGGGTGGCGGGGTAGCGGGGAACTTGGCTGTACGCCGACAATGCGGTCACCCTTCGCCGCCCGGGGGCCACCGGGCTCCCGGGCAGAACCGAGAGGATCGACCATCACTATGCGCAAGCCTCTCCTCGCCACCCTCACCGCCGTGGCCCTCGGTGCCGCCGCCTTGGTAGGCACCACAGGCACGGCAGCCGCAGCACACGACCGCGCGAGCGGGGCGACCCCCACTGCCGCAACGGCCGCCGTGCACCCTGACAGCACGCCCGCCTCGGTGACAGCCGCCTCCTTCGCCGGCACCGTGGCGCTCAGCAACTGCTCAGGCTCCCTTGTCCGCATGCCGAACTCTCAGGCGACGGACCCGGGGCTGGTCATGACGAACGGCCACTGCCTCGAAACCGGCTTTCCGAGCGCGGGTCAGGTCATCACCGACCAGTCCTCCACCCGCAGCTTCACGCTGCTCAACTCCTCGGCCGGCACCGCCGGAACACTGAGGGCGAACAAAGTCGTCTACGCGACGATGACCGACACGGACGTCACGCTCTACCAACTGACCAAGACCTACGCCCAGATACAGCAGTCCACGGGAATCGCTCCGCTGACGCTGTCCGCGACCCACCCGGTGCAGGGGCACGCGATCGATGTGGTCTCCGGCTACTGGAAGCGGGTCTACTCCTGCTCCGTCGACGGATTCGCGTACCGCCTGAAGGAGGGCCAGTGGACATGGAAGGACGCCGTCCGCTACACCCCGGAGTGCCAGGTCATCGGGGGCACCTCGGGCTCACCGGTCATCGACAGGACGACCGGGCAGGTCACGGCGATCAACAACACCATCAACGAGAGCGGTGAAAGCTGCACCCTCGACAACCCCTGCGAGGTAAACGAGCAGGGGGCCGTCACCATCCGCGAGGGGATCGGATACGCCCAGGAGACCTACGGCATCCCCGCCTGCTTCACGACGGGCAACAAGCTCAACCTGTCGGCCACGGGCTGTACGCTTCCGAAGCCGACAGCGGTATCGGCACGCTGAGTTGACGCTTGAGGGGGCAAGGGAAGCTCGCCCACACCCCGGCACTCCCGGGCCCTAGTCCCCCGGTCCGCCCGCCCGGCACCATTCGGATGCCACCGGACCTCGTCTGGTGCGGCGAATCCTGAGCCCCCGCCGGCCGTCGTCGACGCCGGTTGCAAGCTCGCCAGACGCACGGGTACGCGAGCCGACAACGGCATAGCGCGGAGGGGCACCGGCAAGCCGCTGCCTGCCGGTGTCCTCCGTGTGCGTGGCTTCGCTCAGGGAGCCGCGTCGCCGGGTCGCTCACATGGGGGCCGGTTCCGGTGTGCCGCCGTGGCGGGGTCCTTATGGGTTAAGCGGCGTGCAGGCCAGGTTCCACACGCCGAGAATCGCGGTCGTCTCGCAGCGAAGCCGGCCCTTGCTGGTGCAGCGGTGGGCGCAGGCCGCTGTGTGCGGGGTGTCGGGGGGATCAAGGCCAACCCCCGGCCTCTCACCTCATGTCAGTGACAACCCGCCACTGGCGGCTAACGGACCAGCAACAGAACCCCATAACCGC
This sequence comes from Streptomyces sp. NPDC058239, assembly GCF_042882185.1. Lineage (NCBI taxonomy): Bacteria > Bacillati > Actinomycetota > Actinomycetes > Kitasatosporales > Streptomycetaceae > Streptomyces > Streptomyces sp. NPDC058239. The sequence continues at coordinate 30,236 of NZ_JBHVWS010000040.1, read as the reverse complement.
ACCCACCGCGAATGACTCTCAGCGCCCCCATCCAGGCCGCCACCACCTGGGCCAGCCGATATCCCCCAGCCACCCCACGCAGCGAAGAGCCGGCCCCCGACCGGGCCTGCTCCTCTCACGTCCGTAGAAGTCAGGCACCTACCGGTCAACGGCGCGGGCGCGGAGTCGGGCGAGGATGCCGTTGTCGCGGGCGGCCTCCTCGGCGGCCCGGTGCTCGCGTTCGGCTTCGCAGCGGGTGTGTTCGCAGGCCAGGCACAGGCCGCCCTCAGCGGGGCGGTACGCGTCCGGCCCCACGGTGCCGGGCCCGACAATCGCTCTGGCCGGACGGACACTCCCCTGTGGCTTCCCACCCGGCCAGTTCCTCGCGCCGTCGCTGAGCCTCCACGGCCCAGGCCGCTTCCTGCTCCTGGCGGCGCCTGTCCTCCCGGGCGTCGTACTCCTTTTCCGTGCCGGTGGCTGCGTAGGTGAGAGCGGAGAGCGAATGTCGGTGATTCTTGGCATCGGTTCGCCGTCAAGAGGCCGTGAGGGTCTGTGCAGTGGGCTGGCATCCGATCGCGCTCGATCGAAGGTCGGGATCGAGCGCATTCCGCGTCAATCCACGACAGGTATCAGCCAATCACCGCCGTAGGACCACACCCGCCCGGCGCACCTTCGTTGATCTTGGGCAACGGGTCGTGGCGATGCCTCCCGGTAGCCACGACGGCCCGACCCGTCCAGGACGAGGAGCACGTGTGAGCACCAGCAAGTCGGAACCCCCTGAGGTCACCGCCGTCGGCGGTGACCTCCAACCGCCCCCTGAACACCTTGCACCCCCGGAGCCCACCGCCGCCGAGGCCCGTGACAGGCTCCTGGCCGCGATCGGCCGCGAGGCCGGGCACGTCGCCGACACCCACGCGGGCCGCGCCTCCGTCGCACTGGGGGAACTCGCCCACGCCTATCGGAACCTGCTCACCGGCACCTCGCAGGCGGACGTCGCTCTGCTCGTCGTCCCGGCCGACGCCGGCGGCTTCGAGGGCGCCTTCACCAGGAACACCGCCGCGCCGGCCGAGATCCCCGCCGCTACGACCGAGGCCCGCGACGCGCTGTTGCGCGCCATCGGTCGCGAAGTCGAGCACGTCGCGGCCACGCAACCGGGCCAGGCATCCGCACCACTGGCCGAACTCACCCGCGCCTACGCCCTGGTGACCACCGGCTCCACCGCCGCCGCCCAGGCCAGGCACTCGATCAGCCTTGTCGCCCACGTCCCCACCAACGGTTTCTACGTCGTACCCGTGGACCCGGACCTCGTCAACAAGGACCAATACATGAGCTTCAGCCCGACGACTGGAGCAACGCGGTAAGCCCGGTACACGCAACGGCATCCGGGCGCATGCCGACCCGTTCGCAGCCACGACCACGAACCGGCACCGATATTTCTCCGTGGCGAACCCCGCTGACGCTCTCGGGCTCTGTCTCAAGGCACGTGAACGACCTTGGCCGTGCACCGAATCGGCACCGGAAACGGCCAATCGTCACCGGGACGCCGGGACCAGCCCTGCACTGATCCGCACCGCTGCCGACCCGGCGCAGGCCGACACCCCCACCGAGTACGGCGCAGCAGGGGGATGCAGGCACGGCTGCCCGCTGTGGGCCCCGGCCCGTGGTCGGCTGCCGCCCCACCAGCCCCCAGACAGCCGATCCGCTCAGCTCAACCCCATGTCCGCCCGAGGGCCGGACAGCACCCAGAAACACTCGAAGGAGCACTCGTGACCGGCAACACCCCCGAACCCACCGCCGAGACGGTCAACGCAGGAAGGCAGCGAGGCCCGGCCCGGGTCACCCTGCCGACCACACCTCAGGAGAAGACGGTCGACGTCCGTTCAGCCACCCACGCGCTCGACTTCATCCGAACCACCGAGGGCCACCTCAACGAGCTGACAGGCGTCCTTCAGCGGATGCGCGTGCTGTCGATCCAGTCGGCGAACGGCGCCTACAGCGAGGAAGACCGCTCGGCCATCCAGATCGAGGTCGATCAGCTGACCGACGAGATCGCCCGCATCGCCGACCAGGCCGACTTCACCAAGATGCGGATGCTCACCGATGCCTCCGCAGAGACCAACGTGAAGGCGGCCGATGAGCTGGGCATGACACCCGCAAAGATCAACACTCCCGCGTCGCTCACCACCGCCCAAGCATCCTGGACCCTGCGCGTCCACGCGGGCGCGAACACCAACGAGGCGCTGGCCGTGAACATCTACGCCGCCAACATCCAGCATCTCTTCGCCGGTGAGGCCGCCGCCCCGACCGATCAGGGCGCAGCCGCCCCGGCCGTTCAACAGGACGGCGCAGGAGCCCAGGGCGCGGCCGCCCCGGCGGGTCCGGTGAACGTCATGACTGCGATCGACGCCAACTCCTCCATCTCGAAGATCGATGTCGCAATCAAGACCGTCACGGACCAGCGATCGAACCTGGGCGCGTTCAGCAACCGCCTGGAGTCCGCCATCCGCTCTGCAAACGTCACGGACGCCCGCGACAAGCTGCTGGACGCCATCGGCACCGAAGCCCAGCACGTCGCGGAACAGTCCCCGGGCCAGGCATCGACGGCGCTGGCACAACTCGCCGACGCCTACACCCTGGCGGCCAGGAACAACATCCTCACCCAGGCCTCGCAGGCGATGCTCGCCCAGACCAACCAGCTCCCCCAGGGCGTTCTCCAACTGCTGCGCAGTGCGCCCATCGCGGAGGGATCGGAATCAACCAACGTGGAAGGTTCTGCCGACAGTTCGGTACAGCAGATCCCGGTGCAGATCATGGTGTCGGAGGTACCCGCTGCCACGGATGCCCGCGACAAGCTGCTGGCGGCCATCGGCACCGAAGCCCAGCACGTCGTGGACACGTCTGCGGGCCAGGCATCCGCGGCACTGGCGGAACTCACCCGGGCCTACTCCACGGTGGCCTCCCCTGAAGCAGGCCTCGTGAGTCTCCTGGGGTTCAACGGGGAACGGCCCGACCCGGTGACGGGGCACTACCTTCTGGGGAACGGCTACCGAGCCTTCAACCCCGTGCTCATGCGGTTCCCATCCCCGGACAGTTGGTCTCCCTTCGGTGAGGGCGGACTCAACTCCTACGCATACTGCCTGGGAGACCCCGTAAACCGCGTGGACCCCACCGGGCACTGAGGTTCCCGGACGCGGCCGCCTGACTGGGCTGCGCCTGCCCGAAGGCGATGTCGCCCGCTGGACGTGGCCTATCGATCAGACACCAGAGATCAACGAAGCCACTTCCCCTCCCGTTCCTTGCCCTACCGCTCGTCGGCACGGGCGCGGAGACGGGCAAGGATCCCGTTGGAGCCGGCCGGGCCCCGGCAGCGATTGTCTGTGTCGCCTGTTCACGGCAGGTGTGTTCGCAGGCCAGGCACAGGCCTCCCTCAGGGTGGCGGTACCCGTCCGGGCCCACGGTGTTGGGCTCGACATCCGTCTGGCAGGACGGACACTCCCAGGCGGCTTTCCAACCGGGCCAGTTCCTCGCGCCGTCGCTGGTCCTCCACGGCCCGGGCCGCTTCCTGCTCCTGGCTGCGCCGGTCCTCCCGGGCGTCGTACTCCTCTTTTGTGCCGGTGTTGGTGGGGGCGTCGGTGTCCAACGTCCTGACGTCCATGCCGGGAATCGGCGTCAGGACCGGAGCCAGGATCCTCATCGAGGTCGGCGACGGCAGCACCTTCCCCGCCGCCGGCCATCTCGGAAACGCGCCGCGCATTACGTACACCACAGCGACGGTGTCGACGGCGGCCGCAGCAACGTCGACGGCCGGCCGGTCCCGCTCCCACACCGCCGCGGCCAGAAGGCGCCAGCGGGGCGGTCTCGGGAGGCATGCCTGCCCTCGGCAGGCGCCGTCGACTGCTCGAAAACGATTGGGATGTCGGCGCACCGGCTGCTGACCGGGCAGGGCCGTCCAGAGCACTCTGTTTGCGCTACGCCGTCGGCGCTGATCAGACTTCTTCGTTCAGAGTGGTGACTCGTCGACGCGGTCGTGTGTCTTGTCAGATCGGAGAGTGATGGTGGCTGCGGCCTGAGCAAGGATCGGCAGGTGCGGGGCTGCGAACTGCCATGACAGGGGCGTCGGGACGCCGCTCTGGCGGGAGGCGATGGCGGCCGTGTGGTGGCCGTACTGGGAAGCGAAGGCCGCGAATCCACGGGCGCATCCGTCAGGGCCTGCTGCTCATCCAGTCGGTCGTTCCCGCAGATGAGGTCGTTGACGGTTCGTCGGCCAGAGGCCAGCACTTCGACACTGGTTTGGGAGGCATGAGGCTCCCGAGGCCGGGACGGAATGTTTCGGTGCCACGACGGACTCGCCCTGGCTCTTCCCTGGTGCCCTCGCGGGTCAGCACCTCAGCCACCACCGGCTCGGAGCCCGGCTGAAGCGACTGGGCATCTATTCCTGCCCCGGCCGGACGTCCGCCCAATGGGGCTCTCCACCCAGCTGCCAGCTGCGGTCCTCGCAGAACTGCTCGGCATCAGCCCTGAGACGGCCACCGCCTCGACTCAATCTGGCGGGAACTGGGCTCGATACGCCGCCGAGCTCCCCGACCGACCGCATCCACGGAGATGAGCACTTCACCCCGACCGGCTCCTAGTGGATCAACCAGGTCGAACGGTGGTTCGGCTTCCTGGCCGACCAGTTGATCCGCCGCGGCGCACACAAGAACGTCCAGGCCCTCAAAGCCGATATCCGCACGTGGTCGAGAACTGGAACGAGGACCCCAAACCGTTCATCTGGACCAAGACGGCCGAGGAGATCCTCGACTCCCTCGCCCGTTTCTGCCGGCGCAGGACACTAGGGGTTCCCGAGTTGCTCCGCCGCACGCAGCGCCAGCGAGGCCGCGAGCGTCACCCCGGGGTGCGCAGCCAGTGCGACGACCGCCGGAGCGCTCGCCAGCGGTGCGCAGAGCACGCCGTCGCCAGTCGGGATCGGGCGGACCCCTATGGTCACGTCCCCCAGCACCGGTTCCCGCGGCAGTCCGAACGCCTCCCTCACGGCACTCAGGGACGCACGCACCCGCGCCCGCGTCGCCGTCTCCGTCTCGCCCGGAACCACGTCCTCAGCGCCGACGAAGCCGTGCCGGGCGGACGGCCTGATCTCGAAGGCCGGCGTGGACACCACCCGGTCCAGGCGCAGTTCCGGCGCGATGAAGGTGAAGCGCGCGGCCGGGACACCGGGCACTTCGATGTGCTCGCCGAGCTGCTCCGCGAGGGCGGGCAGGCCCGTCCCGCAGGCGAGTACGACCCCATCGACGACGAGTGCCACTCCGGTGCCCTGCAGCTCGTAGCCGCCCGCCCGCCGCGCCCGGATGCGATCCACCCGAGCGGCGACGACGGTGGCCCCGCCGGCCCGCGCGCGGGCGAGGAACGCGTGGCGCAGGTCGTCCGGCTCGACCATGCCCTCGTCGCTCGCGTGCGCGACGACCGGCGGCGGCACCCGCAGGCCGGGAAGGATCTGCCGCAGAGCCTCCGCCTCGACGGTCGCGACGCCGGGACCCGATTGCTCGGCGAATCGAGCCGTCGCGGCTGCGGTCGATGCCCAGCTCACGGCGCCGTTCCAGGTGATGACGCCGCGCAACGGCGGCGTCGCCGTGACGTTGCGCAGCACGCCGAGCGACCGGGCGAGCTCGTTCCGATCGCGCGCGCCCGACGGCGGCTCCGCCGCCGAACCGTGCGAGTTGAGCCAGCCGAACGCCGCATCCGTCACCGGCGGCCGCGACTCCTCCGCCGTGCAGACCACGACCGACAGGCCGCGGCGCACGAGCTCGTCCGCCACCGCCGCTCCCAGCGCGCCCGAGCCGACCACGGCGACACGCATCATGCTCTCCCGAACCATTCGCCCACCTATGTTTCCTCGGCGACCATGTGCACCGCACGGCGACGCAGCTCAAGCGGGTACCGGGAAGGTCGTGCCATGACTCGATCCTTTCATGAAATCGAGTCTCCATTCGAGCCGGGGCGGTTCAGCCTTGCACGCTTCACTCCCGGCACCTTCTTGTGCTTTGCCTGCGATCTGAAGGTGCCGGGCGAGGAACTTCAGGAGCTGTTAGACCTCGGCCAGGAAACGATGCTGGAGAAGAACCTCCGCAACTTCCTTGGTTCCGAGCCGATGGTTCCGCAGATCTAAGAGGCGGACCGGGAACCCGACGAAGACTTCCTCACGGGCCGCTGAAGGCAGCCTTGCACCAGGCATTCCTCAAGTTCTGTTAGCCGGGGTTACCAATACGCGTGGCCGTCCGGGGATCCTTGCACTGGCCCCCGACAGGTGAGGTCACGAGGCAAGCAGTACCTTTCCGGGGCTGCTGCATCGGCCAGACTCTGCACGGTTTCGGTAGGTCATCCGGAGTTCGCGGGCGACCGCGCGGCGGCTGTGTCTTTCGCCGAGCATTCCGTGGACGATGGCGTGCTTCTCGCGAGTTCGGTCGGCGAACCGGTGCCCAGTCGGCCAGGGCGACGCCCCGGCTTCGGGAGCCGGTGGCGTGGTGTCGCTCCCGGAGCCGGGCACCGCGAATGGCCGACGCAGGCATGCCCGATGGCGCGATACGTATCGCTCCGCGGCCTCACCGAGGTTGTACCGTGCTGCGGCTGACGGAGATGCCGAATACGTCCGTAAGGCGGGCTCCGGCGCGGCCGGCCGAAGCAAGGCCACCTCGGCCAAGGCCGAACGCAGTCGCTCAGTCCGCTGAGCGTGACGGCGGGTCAGTCCGGGGATCTGCTCAACAAGGGTCTGCCGTCCGCAGGATGTGTCCGCGCAGGCGAACCGGCGGACCTGCAGGCGCAGCACCACACGCGTTCCCGCGCTTGGAAGATCAGCAGGAAAACGCAGGTAGGACCCGTGAATCCGGTTCGACCACCTTCCGCAGCCCGGACACTCAGCATCGGCAGGCTTGCGCGTGACGCCGATCCAGACCGCCTCGCCGTCGTACTCCACCGACATCACCGCGACTTCAGGGTCCGCCAGGAACAGGAGTTCTTCCAGTCGGAGCAGCGCATCATTCACGGACCCGAACCTCGGGCACGCCACAGCAGCCACAGGGCATTTCAGGACGATCGAAGAGAGCCACTACGAAGATCAACGGTCACGGAACATGGATGCACCAAAGGAGTTGAGTCAGAACCCGAGTTTCGACAGCACCGTGCTTGCCTCGGGCCGGCTGGGGCACGGTGTCGTCGCTCCTCCGGACCGTACGCCGCAGCGCGCGTCTTGCCGATCACCCCGGGCCGGCACAGCCCGAAAGAGACGGCCTAGAGTGGCGAAATGTCACTGCCTGCCGCCCGGACCGCCCTGGACCTGCTCGATGCGCACCTGGAGGCGCTCTGGGACGGAACGGACCTCCCGCTCCCGCAGGGGCCGGTCTGCCTTGCAGCGGAAGGAGGGGGCGAGCTCGCCCGCTGGGCCCTCGACCAGCTCCGGCGCATCCCCTGCGAACCGAAGGACACCTTTGCCCGCCAAGTCGGCGGTCTGCTGGCGGAGTTCCGCTGCCGTCGCTGTCCCTGGAACGCGGCGGCGCTACGGCTGCTCGACGACACGTACACCTTCGCGGCTACCGGCCCCCGGCGGCACGAGGACTGGGCGCACGACGTCCACGCCGTGCTGCACCGGTCGGTCCCCGACCCCCGGGGCTGGGTCCGACTGGACAGGGACCGCACCAACGTCGCCCGCCACACGGTGCCCGCGTACCCCTTCGACCCCCCGGACGCATCAGAGTTCCCCGACCGCCTGTACCCCCTGGAGGCGGAGACGGCGGTCGCCGCGCTCGCCATCATGGCCGAGGAATGGCAGTCGGAGCCCGCCCCCGTCCGCTCCCGCCCGGACCGGGACGCCGTACTGGCGGATGCCCGAACCCTGCTCGACCGGTACGGGCCCACCGCGCGCTACTGGACCAACGCGACGGCCGCCGCCTCCGACCCGGCCCAGGACTTCCTCGCAGCAGGCCTCCAGGGCACCAAATCCCGTGGTTTCCTCACCTCCGAGTACCTCAACGGCCTCGACTTCTTCGAGGACCTGGGCCTGATCGCGGTGACCGACGACGAGGTGGGCGTCTTCTGGTCGTTCGGGGCGTACTGACGACGTTCGGAGAAGGCCACCCGGCGACCGTCCACCACCGCCTTGGCGACCCCGCGGCCGGGGCACCGCCCTCCGCCGCCTTTGAGGCGGGCCGTGCCCCGGCCAACCGCCTTCGGGTGCCGTTCCACTTCGCCTCCCCGGACGTCCCCGATGGCGAGGCCCCGCGCCGGCGGACAGCCCAGGGTCTGTCCGGAGAGGCGTGATCGGAAGGTGGATCGAGACGACGCTCGGGAGCAAGGCCAGCCGCCGGGTGCCTCCCGTCCGCTTCGCGATCACGCCCTCCAGCCCCGCGGTTCGGGTCATCTCCACGGCCTGCGCTCCGTGCCCGACGACCGCTGCGGGCGTCGACCAGTGGGCCCCGTCCAGGCCCAGGCCCTCCAGGAGGGTCCGGCGCTCTGTGTACGGCATCTTGGCCAGGCTGCTGTGTCCAAGGAACACGACGTCGAACAGGACCAGGCGAGCCGGCGCGATCTGGGCCTTGCGGGCGGCATTTTGCCGGGGATCCGGTCGGCCCCGTCCGGGACTGCAGCCGCTCGAAGTCGCTGCGCCTCTCGCTGTCGAGTGCGACGATCTCGCCGTCCAGGACCGTGGGCCTGTCGAGCGCGGAGCCAAGGCTGTCGAAGACCGGTGGGCGTTCGAGGTGAAGCACGACGCGAGTTCCGGGTAGGTGGGAGTAATGACCGCACCGGACCGGGCCCGCAGGGCCATGTGTCCCGGCCACGCCCGGAAGAGCGTGGCCGGACAGTCATTCCCCGCAACCGGATGTCAACTCGTCACAGGATCTGGATGGCGACAACCTTCGGTGGCTGGTTCGGGAAGGTGATGTCGTGCCAGCGCTCGATCTTCACCGAGTCACCGTTGGCGTCGTAGTAGATCAGGTCGTTGTTGCCCGTGGAGATCCGGTCGACCCACCACCCGCCGAAGTCGGTCTTACCGCCGTTCGCGTAGCAGTCGACGCTCTGACGGCCCTCGAAGTGCGACCAGATCTTCAAGAAGTTCTCCCCGCCGACACATTGGACGTGGTCGATGGCGAAGGCGTTCCCGCTCGGCATACTGACGGTGAGCGCGGCAGTTGTGGCGAGTGCCACGGCCACGGAACGCGCGGCCTTCTTGCTTTTCGAGATCACAGATTCTCCTTCACGCGAAGGCCGGCGCACGGGCCGACCCTGTCGGGGATGTTGCGTCATGACGGAACGGTGCTTCGTCGAGCCGACAACGGGATACGACCCGCCAGGCGGCCATGAGACCCCATCGGGCAGCTCGAACGATGCTGTCTCCACGCTACAAACGAAATGGGGCCATACCGGCTGCAGCCAGGGAAAACACATCAAAAAGGTGATAACCCGAGGTGAGGCCGTGGCATACGGTTGAGCAGGCAACAGCCCGAACCCATTTCTCGCCCTCCGCCGCGACAAGCGCGTCGACGTCGAGAAGGACCTCCCACTCGGGAGAATCCTTGCGGTACTGCTCCAATGCCGTACGCCGCCACACACCACGCACGTTCCCGGCGTCCCGCCAGAAGTTGTAAAGGAATACTGCGCGCGACGGGCGGTGCAGGGAATACGGTCCGAAGCGTCCAACACCTCCCGCAGGCAATCCTTCGGGGAAGCGAACCCGGCATCGGCGGCCGGCACCGCCTCCGTCTCGGCGTTCCGCTCGGCCACCCACTCGCGCGTGGCCTCGCCCGCGATGTCTCCAGCCACAGGTACGGGACTTCATCGGTGACAAGCCGATTTGTGCAGGCATGGAACGCGCGCCGAGACCACATCCACTCGTTGCCGCCCCACCTGCTGCCGACGTGCTGTCTCACAACCAGCCGCGGCGGGCCGCGATCACTCCGGCCTGGAAGCGGTTGGCGGCACCGAGGAGGTCGTGCAGGCGGCTGATGCGGCGGCGCATGGTGCGCACGGACCAGCCGAGCTGGCGGGCTATCGCCTCGTCCTTGAGGCCGCCCACCAGGAGGGTGAGGACGAGTCGGTCCTCCTCGCCGAGGGGGTCCTCGGCGGGGGCGTTGAGGGGCAGGGCCTGCTTCCAGCACATTTCCCAGTAGCCGGTGAGGGCATCGAGCAGGGTGGACGGGCGGATCACCGCGGCGCGGACGTCGTTGAGGTCGAGGGAGAGCGGCATCAGAGCGAGCTTGCGGTCGGCGATGGCGAGTTTGATGCCCAGGCCGGGCAGGACGCGGGCCTGTTCGCCGTGCCGGACCAGCTCGCGGATGTCGTCGAGGACGCCCGGCCATTCCAGGGCCTCGGGGGCGTAGACCGCGCGGTACCGTACGCCGCGGCCAAGCGCTGTCGCCTCCACCGGGTTGGAGGTGGTCAGGGCGTACGGCGGCCGGTCCAGGGTCATCACGTCCTCGTGGGCCTCCTGCTGAAGGCGGACGAACCAGCGGCCGAGCGCCTCGCTGCCGGTGGTGATCTCCACCTCGTCCTCATAGGTCGCGCCGGTGCGCGCGGCGGCGAACAGCCGGGACAGTTCGTCGGCCGCTGAACGGACCTGCTCCAGCTCATTGCTTCTGGCCCGCACCAGCGCCTCGACGGCGGCGCCGGGCTCGATCGCGGCGTACCGGCGGCGGGAACCGGCGAGTCGGCCGACCAGCCCGTGGTCGCGGAGCCGGTTCAGCGCCCTGGCGACGCGCTCGGCCGAACAGTCGAGATCCGCGGTGAGTTCGGCAGGCGCCGCCGTTCGCCTGGTCAGGACGGCGCGGTAGACGCTCTCGTCGAACGGATCGATGCCTGCCGCCGTGAGTTGCGGTGTCTCGGGAGTCATGGACGGATGGTGGCCCAATTGTGCCAGCGGCAGCAATGGGCCACGGAGATCAGTTGTGCGGCAAGTGCCCTCACCACTAGGACCTTTACGCATGGCAATGAAGTCACGAAGATCGCGTCATGCCGCCCTCGCCGCCGTTGTTCTCGCCGGCACGTTGGCGGCTGCACCGGGTGCCGCCAACGCGTCCACGCCCGACCCGTCGCAACGAGTGCTCGTCGAACTGTCCGGGAACCCAGCGGTCACCGCCGCGCCCGGTGGATCGCTGCTGTCCGCCGAGGCCGCCCGCGGCGTCGGCGCCGCCCGCCGCGCGCTCGACACTCGGCAGGAGACGTTCCTCGGCTCGGCGAAGAGCGCCGGGCTGCACCCTTCGGCGACCCGCAAACTAAATCTGCTCATCGATGCCGTGGCAATGACGGTGCCCGCGTCCGAGGTGGGGCGGCTGTCCTCGCTGCCGGGCGTCACCGCCGTCCGCCCCGACACCCGGGTGCTGACGAAGACGGACGTCAGCGTGCCGCTGATCGGCGCACCCGGCGTCTGGCAGCGCAAGGACCCGGCCGGAAGCCGCGTCACCGGCAAGGGGACCACTGTCGCGGTCCTGGACAGCGGCGTGGACTACACCCACCCCGACCTGGGCGGCGGACTCGGCAAGGGGCACAAGGTCGTAGGAGGGCACGACTTCGTCAACGGTGACGAGGACCCGATGGACGACAACGGCCACGGCACCCACGTCGCCGGCATCATCGCGGGCAAGGCGGCTGAGAAGGGCGGCGTCACCGGCGTGGCGCCCGGCGCGAAACTGCTGGCCTACAAGGTGATGGACGCCGACGGCTCCGGCTACACGTCGGACATCATCGCCGGAATCGAGGCGGCCTCCGATCCGGCCAACCCGCACCGCGCCGATGTCATCAACATGAGCCTCGGCGGCCCCGGCGACGGCACCGACCCGCTGGGCCGCGCCGCGACCGCGGCCGTACAAGCCGGCGTGGTCGTGGTGGCCGCGGCCGGCAACGACGGACCGGGCACGGGTACGGTCAGCAGCCCCGCAACGGCGGACGGCGTGGTCGCGGTCGGCGCGTCGACAAGCAATCTGCGGCTGCCCAGCGCCTATCTGGCCAGCAAGAAACCCGAGTTGATCCAGACCTACCGCGGCATCCTGTCCGCGAACCCGCCGGAGCACCCCGTCACGGCGCCGCTCGTCGATGTCGGCGAGGGCACTGCCGAGGACTGGAAGCGGGTCGGCGACGTACGCGGAAAGATCGTGCGGGCCGAAATGCTCATCGCCTCCGACGCCCGGTACTTGACTGCGAACGCCGTGGAGTGGGCGAAGGAGGCGGAGAAACGCGGCGCGATCGGCGTGCTGGCCGGCCTGCCCTCCAACGACGGCCCGGTGTTCGTCGCCGGAGCACCGGAAGAGGTCCGGCCGCCGGAGGTGAACCCTGAACCGGGCGTGGCCCAGGTGCCGTCCCCGTCCGCGCGGATCGACGCCTCCGGCGACTCGCTGCGCATGGACCACCTGGTGGTCATGGGCATCGACTCGACCCAGTACACGGAGTTGAGCACCCGACTCGCCGCCGGGAAGGTCTCGGTGACGTTGCGCGGCACCGACACCACCGACCGGATCGCCTCGTTCTCCTCACGCGGTCCCGCACAGGACTTCGGTTTGAAGCCCGATCTGGTCGCACCGGGAGTGGAGATCCGCTCCACCATGCCCAAGGCACTGTACGGGCCCGGCGAGTACCGCATGTCGGGGACATCGATGGCGACCCCGCACGTCGCCGGCGCCGCGGCCCTGCTGCGCCAGCTGCATCCCGGCCGGGCGCCTGCCGAGATCAAGGCCGCGTTGGTCGGCACCGCGAAGCCGCTGAGCGGCAGCGGGCCCACGACGCAGGGCTCGGGCCGGCTCGATGTGGCCGCGGCCGCCTCGGCCACGGTCAGCGCCTCGCCGGCGTCGGTGTCGTTCGGACTCGCCGATCTGTCCCGGCGTCACGTCGGCGGCATCGCGAAGGTGACGCTGCGGAACTCCGGCAAGCGGCCGATCGCGACCTCGCTGCGGGCCGACGGCCCGGCCACGGTCTCGGCGAAGCGGGTCACTGTACCGGCCGGGGGGACCGCGACAGTCACGGTCTCGCTGCGCGTCGCCCGACCGGCGGCCGACACCGAGATCAGCGGCCGTCTCACGGCGACTCCCGACCGAGGAGCGGCGATCAGGGTGCCCTATCTGCTCGCCGTCCGGTATCTGGCCGTCCAGGCCGCACCCGACCCGAGCGACGGTCACTCGACCGTGCACATCGCCCCGCCGACCCGGCTGGCAGCACCGCCGGTCGTCACCGTCACCCCGCCTCGCGGCAAGTCCGTCGACGTCACTTCCACGCTCGATCCCGCCAGCGGCTACTACCGGGCCGCGGTGACCGGCAGCGTGGCCGGCGCCTACCGGGTCTCGGTACGCGGCACCGCCGGCACCGGGCAGCGGCTCACCGGCGCCAGCGCCTTCGAGGTCACCCCGGTCGACAGCCGCGGGGACCGCTGGGAGCCGGTCGGCCCCAACAGCGAGGCCGGTTCGGTCGCCCTCTCGCCGAGTCGGCCGAAGCAGGCCGTCCTCACCCAGTACCAGAAGGCGGCTCCCTGGCTGACCACCGACAACGGTGCCTCCTGGCGCCAGTTGGGCCGACTGCCCGTCGCGGACGGCACGGGTCCGCTCGTGGTGGACACGAAGAATCCCGACCGCTGGTGGTACGCCGTGAACAGTGTTCACGACGGCAGTCGGCGGGGCGCCATCCTGCGCACCGATGACAACGGACGGACCTGGCGCACGCTCGACGTCCCGGACACCCGCATCGTGGCGCTCGCCGCCGATGAACGGACCCGCACCCTGGTCGCGGTCACCTCGGACGCACTGCTGGTCAGCACAGACGCGGGCGACCACTGGACGACGTATCCGACCGGCGTCACCGGCGGCATCACCGCCGCCGCCGTCACCGGTGACACCCTCTATATGACGACGTATCACGGCGTCTGGGCCCGCTCCGGCATCGGCTCGGGCAACCCCGGCGAGGCACGCCTGCTCTTCGCCCCGTCCGGCGGGGGCGTCGGCGGGCTGGCCGCCGACTCCTCGGTCGTGGCGGTGTATGTCCCGGGCCGGGGAGTTGTCGGTTCCCGTGACGGCGGGGAGACCTGGACCACCCTGCTGTCCATGACGGACGGCGGCCTCCGCCTGACCGTCTCGGGTGACGACCTGTACCTGAGCACGCTGTCCGGCAGCGGCCGTCTCAGCCGCGACCACGGTCGGACGTGGACCACGGTCGCTGCGCCGTCGCGCGCGGCGCTACCGATGGACTACGACCGTTGGGCCGACGGTTCCGTCACCGTCTCCAGCGAGCAGGACGGTCTCTACCGGGGTGCGGCGGACGGCACCGGGTATCGGCGGATCGGTGTCCAGGGACTGACCGTCAACGATCTCGCTGTCAGTGACGGCCATCTGCTCGCCGCCACCGACAGCTCGGTCTACCGCACCGCCCTTCCCGTCGCGAGCCCGGAATGGGGCCGGTCGGGCGGCGAGGGCATGAGGGGCGTGACTGTCCCGCAACTTGCCGTGTCGGCCAAGGATCCGAAGGTGATCTGGAAGGTGCGGCGCACCGCGTTCGGCTCATTCACCGTCGAGCGCAGCGGCAACGGCGGTGCCACCTGGGAGAAGAAGGGCAGTTCGGCCGAGGTGCCGACGGCGCTCCTGGTCCACCCCGCCGACCCGAACCGGGTCATGGTCAGCTTCCGAAGCCTTCTGGGCCAGGGGCTGTTCGCCACCAGCGACGGCGGCGCGACGTGGAAGAACCTCTACCACGAGCGCTCCTTCGACACCATCGCGGGCGACCCCGCAAATCCGCTGCGCCTGTGGCTCGGCAACACCGCCGGTCTCTACCGGTCCGACGACGGCGGGGTGACCGTCACCAAGGTCGCCGACGGCCCGGTGACCGCGATCGACCTCGACGGACGGCGCCTGGTCATCGGCGGTGAGAGTGTCCACGTCAGCACCGACGGCGGCCGGACCTTCCGCACCGCGGACACCGGCGCTCTCGCGATCCATGTCTCCGACCTGCTCCGGGTCAAGGACACGCTCTATGCGGCCACCACCAGCTCCGGGGCGAGCGGCCTCCTGCAAGGCGGCCGCGGCGTACTGCGCAGCACCGACCACGGTCTGAGCTGGCACAACATCTCCACCGGCCTGCAGAACACCGACACCACCAAACTGGCCGCGAGCCCCGACGGCCGCACGCTCTACGTCGGCACCGTCGACGGCGGCGTGCACCGTCTCAACCTGCGCCACTGATCGCTACGGACCGGGCGCCCGGACCGGGGGTCTGTCCGGGCGCCCGGTCCACGCGCCGGCGCGGCCGGTGGATGAGCGCAACGACCACGACGGCCGGGCCGCCCAGCGCGGGCGCTTCAGCGGCGGTTTCGGTGCGGCTTCCAGCCCGGGTGGGGTACTGCGGCCGGCAAGGCCTTGGTGTAGTCCGTTTCCGGCGCGCGCAGAAGCTGCGCTGTCGGACCGCGTTCCACCGCCCGGCCGCCGGACATCACGATCACGTCGTCGCTGGTCTGATGGACGAGACCGACGCCGAGTCCGGACATGCTCGGTGTACGCGACCCGACTCGGCTTTGGAGGGCGGCTGATGCTGTCCTGTACGACGGCAAGCACTCCGGCCATGCTGTTCTGGCGACCGCCGCCCCCGCCACGGAGTGGTTGTGCGCGCGGACGCGGGTCACCGAGTTTGGCCTGTCGGTCAGATTCTCGGATACGGGTCACTCGTGTTGCTTGTGGAGTCGGTGGGGGCCCTGATGGTGTTGACGGTGCTCGGCTGAATCCACTAGCTGTCGCGCCGAGGCGGCGGCCAGTTGCTGGGTTTCACCTTCTTTACCGCCGATCAATAACCGCCAGGATCCTGCTCCTCATTGCTGCTACGGCATCGGCACGTACCGGCCCATCAGCCGCGGTCCGGTAGCTCCCCGAGCAGAACCGGCACAGTCTCGTCCCGGCGGGCGTGGAACCGGTACAGCCCGGCGAGTGCGGCCCGCTTGCGTACGAGCGTGGTGTTGCCGACCGCGGGCGGCATACCCGGCAGCTGGTACACGCCAGGCCGACGCGCCGGGCGCGATCGCTGAAGCCAGGCGAAGAACTCCGTGAGGTCCTCCAGCCCAGGCGCCGGAAGTCGGCGCCGCGCTGACCGGTCCACTCGAAGAAGTCCCGCAGGTCATGCGCATACGCCTCCACGGTGTACGGCGAACGGCCCGTCGCGGTGAGATGCCCCAGGTATACCTCCGCCGCCTCGACGGGCAGTCCGCCGCCGTCGGCGACGGTGTACGACACCCGATCCGAGTCCGGAACCCGCACCCGCTGTACTCACACAGCTCGTCGACGACACGACCGCACCAGGTCAAGGACGTGATGAACTGCGAGCGTGGTGAGGGGCCGCCGACTGTCGGGTCAGCGGGCCTCGATGCCTGGGAAGCGTCACGGGGTACGTCGCATTCGGTTGACACCGGAGACCTTGGACAGGATCTGGCCCAGAGTCAGCACGCTCAGGCCGAACATCAGGACGCCCAGGGGAACATGGAGTGTCGGCTTGTGCGCGATGCCGAGGACCACCTGCACCGAAGCGAGTGCGAGGAAGCCGGACGCGTACAGGATGGGCCGGGGCGATCCGCCACCCGGCCGCCACGCCAGGATCGCGGCGAGCACGTACAGCATCGACGCGCCGTACATCACGCGGGCTCCGACGCTGTGCAGTACCTCGCCGTGGGACGAGGACAGCAGCAGTCCGGCGGTGACCGCCTGGAAGAAGATTGCCAAGGTCTGCAGGGCGATCGCGACCTGCAGGAACGTGAGTCTGCCCGGTACTGCCGTCGTCTGTGTGGCCACGATGTGGTCCCCTCTTCTGCCTCGCGGCGGTGGATCAGTAGTGTCTTGATCACCCGACGACGCAGGCCCGCGAAATGTGAGGCGAGGCGCCGAACTCACCGTCCGGTGCGGTGTTTCGCCGAAGCGGCGAGGGCGGAAGCGGACGAGAAGAACCAGGGAGCGGTCACGACCATGAGCACCCCATCCGAGCCAGGGCACGACCGGTCCGAGCCGCATCTGGGCGCGATCGTCGGCGAGCGGCGCCGACTGACCAATATCGCCTACCGGCTGCTCGGGTCGCTGTCCGATGCCGAGGACGCCGTGCAGGAGACCTACGCCCGCTGGTACGCGATGTCGCGGCAACAGCAGGAGGCCATCGAGTCGCCCGGCGCCTGGCTGACGACGGTGGCCGGCCGCATCTGCCTGGACATGCTCGGTTCGGCGCGGGTTCGGCGCGAGGCTTATGTCGGCGCGTGGATACCCGAGCCGCTGCCCGACCGTACGGAGTGGTTCAACGGGCGGGCAGGCGGCGGCAGGGCCGCTCCGGACGACCCCGCCGACCGGATTACCCTGGACGAGTCGGTGAACATGGCCTTCCTCGTCGTACTGGAGTCGATGACGCCGGCCGAACGCGTGGCGTTCATCCTGCACGACGTCTTCCGCTACCCCTTCGCCGAGGTCGCCGAGATCGTCGGCCGGACGCCCGCGGCCTGCCGACAATTGGCGTCCTCGGCCCGTCGGCGCCTCCGCGCCGCGCGGACTCCGATGGGTCCGGCAGCCGAACAGGCCGGTCTGGTAAGGAACTTCAAGGAGGCCTGGGAGGCCAAAAACATCAAGGCCCTCGTCGGCCTCCTCGACCCCGACGCCACGATGACCGCCGACGGCGGCGGCCTGGTCGGCACCGTCCTGCGCCCGGTCAAGGGCAGCGAGCGCATCGCCCAGTACCTGATCCACATCGCCGACAAAACGCCTGGGCTGGCGCTCCTGGAACGGATGGTCAATGGACGGCCCGGCCTGGTCGCCCAGCACACCGGCACCCCCGTGACCGTGGCCGCGTTCGATATCACCGGCGGCCGCATCAGATGTATCTGGGCAGTCCGCAACCCGGAGAAACTCCGTCCGTGGACCGACAGCGGACAGAACTGATTCGACACCACCTGGAACGATGCCGCTGGGCGGTAAGACCGTCCTCCGCGCGTCGAGGATCGTTCGGAAGCTGGACCGCCCAGCCGCTTCAGCCCGGCCTTCGCTCCATCGGCGATCAGGACGTCGTGAACCGGCTGGAGTCCGGGACGTATTGCGCCGTCGCGAGAGAGTGCGTCGCGGACCTGCTGGTCGCGGACGCAGCTGTGGCAGCGGCCATAGCTGTGCAGATACTCGACCGTCCCACAGAACCGGCAGGAGTTGGAGGAGACCGGGTTCTTGTCAGCAGGTCTCGCAGAGGTGGCCGTCCTCGGCCCGGGCTGCGGCGAGTACGTGAGCAGGTGTCGCAACAGGGCATGCCGGTCGAGGCCCGGTAGCAGTATCGGGCCCCTTGCCGCAGAACGAACAGGTTCGCAGGATCGGCCGGTAGCAGGCGCCGCGGAGCGGCCCATCCTCGGTGCGTCGTCCTCCTCGCACCCGCGGGGATGGTCGCTGAGACGAAGTCGGCCCCCACCAGCCGGGGGGGTGCGGGTGGGGGCCGAAGTGGCTTGGGCAGGTCGGGGGAATGTGCCTGCTCAAGCTCGGGTCGTACGGTCTGGTGCCCGGGTTTCCGGGGGTTATGCGTGACACGGCCTGGCCGGGGATTGGGCGCGGGGACACCGGGGCTCCCTGGCCGACCGTGTTCTTCAATCGCGGCGTACGGGTGCGGGTTTGTCCGGGCTGCCACTCCCTCGACTGCGGCTTCGGGGTGATTGGCCAGTTGATGTGGGGGTTCCCTGCGACGCCGATGCCTGCGGCTCGGAGGCCGACGGCAATCTCCTCAACAACTGCCACCGAGCTTTTCCGGACTGAGGAATTGATCACGGGGTGGTCGCCTTGAGCACGCGAGGCCGCGTTCGAGGAGGAGCCAACGGCGGCCAGCCGAACGTGAGATGCGGACCCCAGGGTCCTGTGCTGACGCGCATGGAACAGGAGCTGGAGATTCCGTTGACCGGGGGCCGGATCACGAAGGGAGTCGTCCGTGTCGGGGACACGGTGCGGCGGCCGGTCGGGCCTCACTCGCCGTTCGTGCACCGGCTGCTCCGGCATCTGTAGGACGTCGGCTCCGACGCCGCGCCGAGGCTGCTCGGAACCGATGCCAAGGGCCGCGAGATCCTCAGCTTTCAGCATGGTGAAGTCACGACCGCCTTCCGGGCCCGTGGCTGGTCGACCGCCCAGATCACCGCTGCGGCGCAGCTGCTGCGCCGACTGCACGACGCGACCGCCGGCTCGCCGATCGCGGGTGGCGAGGAGACGGTGTGCCACAACGATTTCTCCCCGCTCAACGTCGCCTTCTTCGACGGACTTCCTGTCTCCGCCTTCGACTTCGACCAGGCTTCTCCCGGCCCCCGCACGCGTGACCTCGCCTACGCCGCCTGGCTGTGGTTGCTCGGCGCCGACATCGCCCGCCCTCTCGACTGCCAACCGGCCCTCTTGCGTGCCTTCCTCGACGTGTACGGGTTCGAGGACGAGTACCGTCGGGGCTTCGGCGGGCGCATCGTTGCCCGGGTCGAGGCCGAGCGCGACATGCATGACCGTGCCGGACGCATCACCAGCCCCGGGTCCTGGCTGCATCTTGAGATCGCCTGGCTGAGGGAACACGCCGACGCCATCGACCGGCACTTGGAAAGCAGCATCTGACGGATGACAAGAAGCGGCCCTCAAAGATGGACGAGTGGCACGACCGATGCCGTGGCCTCGCGCTCAGCGCCATCAGCATCGGGGGCGACCAGCCGCTTGCCTGCCCCGCCTCAGGCGGGGCAGGTGGTTGTGTCGGTGCGGAGGCGTCAGGCCCGGAGCCCGGGTTCTCCCGTTTCCGGTTGGGGCGGCCATGCAGGGTCTGTGAGTACCGGCATGCCGAGGTCGACCAGCTGCGGTCGGCCATCGGTAGGCGCCCGCTTGCGGCTGTTGAGCTCGGCCATCGCAGCATCGAGGCTGACCCGGAGTCCTTCAACTTCGCCGAGCCGGCCGTTGCCTCTGGCCTCGCGGATACGTTCGCGGAGGTTCTGGATGATCTCGATCAGGCGGGGCCGCCGACTGGGGTCCATCTGGAGGTCCGGGCAACGGATGCAGGCTTCTCTGAACCAGCGACAGCCCGGGCGAACGGGCGGGAGGGAAGATCGCGATTCTCTCGGCTCGCCTCGGGGCCAGGAACTACTGTTGCGAGCATGGTCGAGCACGATGCCCTCAGTGTCACCCGCGAGGCTTACGACGCTGCTGCCCCCACCTATGCGCAGCTGTTCCGCGACGAGCTGCGGGACAGGCCTTTGGACCGCGCGATCTTGGGTGCCTTCGCCGAGGTCGTAAGTGCGAGTGAGAACGGTCAGGTCGCGGACCTGGGGTGTGGACCTGGCCATATCACCGCTTATCTGGACGAGCTGGGCCTGGCGGCGTTTGGTGTTGATGCCTCTCCTGCGATGATCAAGTTGGCTCGACAGACCTATCCGGGCCTGCAGTTCGACGTGGGCTCGATGTCCGCGTTGAACATCGCTGACGGCGCGCTGGGCGGCGTACTCTCACGTTGGTCCATCATCCACACTCCGCCGCAGGAACTCCCCGTCATCCTGGCGGAGTTCCATCGTGTGCTGGCACCTGGCGGCCACCTTCTGGTCGGCTTTTCGGCAAGCGGTGATCCTTCTCACCCGACGCAGGTATTCGATCACGCAGTCGCGCCGGCCTATCGGTGGTGGCCTGATCACCTCGCCGCGATGCTGCGCAAGTCCGGGTTGGCCGAGGTGGCCCGGATGGTTCGCGAGCCCCAGCCCACCGACCGACGGCAGTTCCAGGAGATTCAACTGCTCGCCCGCACAGCCTAGGCAGGGCCTGTCTGACTGAACACATGAGCGCATCCAACCTGCCGGACAGGGATCCGTCAGGCTCCGGGCGTCGATTCATGATCAGGGCTCACCGCCGATCGAGCTCCGATTTGGTCGAACGAGGGGACTCCGAGGAGCACCTTCGGTGACCTGCGCTCCTGGCGGGCATCGAACTGGGCGATCTTCTCTTCTGCCCCGGTGAGGCCGACCCGTAGCCCTTCGACCTCGCCGAGCCAGCCTTCGCGTTCGGCCTCGGCGATGCGGGCGATCAGGTTGTCGCGGATGTCGGCAAGTCGTGTCCGTTGGGCCGGGTCCGGTCGAAGGAGTGAACATCTGACACAAGCGTGCTCATGGATGCAAGGGGTTCGGTTCTGAAGGCGCGTGCGCAGGTGCCGATGGACACCTTCCTTTTCTCGAAGTGGGCGAGGCAGGCATCCCAATTCTTCCTCGGTTGGGGTTCGGTATTCTTCGCTGGGGTGAGAGGTTCGACGGCGGGCGATGAACGCTCGGTGGGCTTCGATCGTCTCGGCGGGGTAGACCGCTTTGTATCCCATTGTCGTGTCGATGCGCTTGTGTTCGCAGATCACTTGGGCGATGTGCGGTGGCAGGCCGTTCATGATGGCGTCGGTAACGAAGATCCTCCGGAAGTCGTGGGGTGAGAACGTAAGGGCCTCGCCGTCGGCGTTGGTCAGGCCGGTGGCAGCCAGGGCGTTCCGGAGCTCTTCGACCGGTTCGTCTGAGCCGGATCGGCTTCGAGGCATCCGAACGTCCCTGACCGGCTCCGGTCGGCCACCACCGGCGTTCCCATCGGCCATCCTGCTTGGCCGCTGCTGCGCGCACGCCCGGACTCCTCCCTGCGACGACGGCCGAGTGACAAATGTCAGTGAAAGCGATGAGGAATCGCAGCAGTTCGCCGGCAGCGCGGTTCCTAGCCTTTCGGTAGGGCACCCACGTGCCTGCGCACCACGCGTACAACCCGCGAAGGAGATCGCCATGCCGCGTCCGGCCCCGTCCTCACCGAGCAGCACCCTCAGGGCCAGCAGGACCAACGAAATCAGCAGGAGACGAATGGTGACCACGGGCACCGCGCTTGCCGCGGGACTCGCTGTGACCGCCGCCTCCGGCACCGCCGCCGTCGCCGCGTCGCCCCGCCGAGCGCCAGGTGATGTGCAGCCGCCCATACTGCTCGTCCTTCCGCGACCGAGCGGTCCCCATGCCCTCGGCACCGTGGCGCTGCATCTCAGCGACCGCAGCCGCCGGGACCCCTGGGTCGCTACGCGGCCGGTACGGGAGCTGATGCTTCAGCTCTGGTACCCCGCACGCGCAGCCGCCGGCCTGCCCAGGGCGCCATGGATGACCGGACAAGCCGCCAAGGTCTTCCAACAGGCGGGGTATCTCCTCCCCGAGTACGCCACGCTGCCGGACACGCACGCCCGTATCGGCGCAGCGGCGGACACGCGTGGGGACCGGCGTCCGGTGATCCTCTACTCCCACGGACACGGGCAGCACCGCAGCTCCAGCACGGCGCTGGTCGAGGAACTCGTCAGCCACGGATACGTCGTGGTCACCATCGACCACACATATGACGCTGGGCAGGTCGAGTTCCCCGGTGGCCGGGTCGAGAAGTACGCGATGCCGCCTCTCACGGGGGAGGACGACGACCCGGTGATCCTCAAGGCGGTCGACGTGCGAGTGGCCGACACCCGTTTCGTACTGGAGGAGTTGTCGCGGCGCGTACGGGGCCGTCGGGACCCGCTCCCCCACGGACTCGGCGACATCCTTGACCTGTCCAGGACCGCCATGTTCGGCCACTCCCTGGGTGGTGCGACCGCGGCCTCGGCGATGGCGGCAGGGGCGCCGATCGCGGCAGGCGCGAATCTCGACGGCAGCCTCTTCGGTCCGGTGGTGACCAAGGGGCTACGCAAGCCGTTCCTCCTGATGAGCGAGGACGCGGACAACAAACCGACCTGGCCGGAGATCTGGCCCCGGCTGCGAGGCTGGCGCCGCCATCTCCGGCTGACCGGTACCCGGCACTTCTCGTACACGGACTACGAGACGTTCATGCCGCAGGTCGCCGCGCGGCTCGGAGCGACCGACGAACAGCTGGCCGAGTTCATAGGCCCGCTCTGCGGGACACGCGGCATCGACATCCAGCGGCGCCTCCTGCTCGCCTACTTCGACCTTCACCTGCGCGGCCGTCGCGCCCCGGTCCTCGAAGGACCGTCGCCCCGGTATCCGGAGGTGCGCTTCATCGGCGGTGTCGGATGATCCGAACCTCGGCATCAGTGTCGCGACGAGGGAATCGGACGGTCCCGGGGGTCTGACCTCCAAGATCCACCTCGCAGGTGAGGGCGGATGCCGCCCGATGGCCCTACTGGTCACGCCCGGCCAGTGGGGCGATGCATCGCATTCTGGCGGTCTCCGCGTCCAGGACCCCGAGGACGAAGATCCCCGTCCGCGCCTGCCATGGCATAGGCGTGGGCACGGACCAGCGTCTCCTTAATCCACGCCGTGCGGTCACGCGGCAAGCGGTACGTGTCGACGCGGGCATTGACGAACACCGGCTGAACCACGCCCCATCACAGGGGTCCTGGGGGAGGTGAGGAGGTGACCGTGACGGAACTGATCGTGCTGCTCACGACCAACTTGTCCAGGGCCATCCCGCCCGCGTGCGGTTTTCGCCGAGGCGAACGACGCACTCGGTATGCACGGGTCCAGCGAGTCCGACGACGACACCGTTCGGTCTGTCGCTGCTCACAGGACGTGCGCCCGGCCCAGGAACGAATGCCCCGGGCCGAGCCGCAATGCGGCTGGCGGTCAGTTCACGATGCCGGCGAGGGCGCCGGGCTCGTAGGAACCGCCCTGGTTGTTCAGGATCACGCCGAGGCGGTTGGTCGCGTTGATCATGGCGACCAGGGAGACCAGCGCGATGGCCTGGTCCTCGTCGTAGTACTTGCGCACCTGGGCCCAGGTCTCCTCGGACACACCCTGGCCGGCGTCGGCGATTCGGGTGCCCTCCTCGGCGAGCGCCGGCGCGGCACACTCGGCCTCGGTGAACACGGTGGAATGGCGCCAAGCGGCGACCAGGTTGAGCCGGGCCGAGGTCTCACCGGCAGCCGCCGCGTCCTTGGCGTGGATGTCGACGCAGAAGCCGCAGCCGTTGATCTGGCTCGCACGCAACTGCACCAGCTCCTGAGTGGCCTTGGGCAGCGGCGACTCCTGGATCACCTGGCTGACTGAATACATACGCTTGCCGATCTTGGCGCCGACTTCGTTGGCGAACAGGTTGATACGGGGTTCCATGACTTCGTCCTCACGGGTGCTGTTGCGGGCCGCGCGGATCTTCTGCGCGGCGTCCTGACGAACACGAGATGCCGGCCGCCCGGCCCGTGTGCCAGCGCAACGATGTGACGTAGGCCACCGACCACGGGTGTCACAAGGCGGTGCGCGGCGGCGTCTTGTACGTGACACGGACGAGGGCGAACGGACGGGAGCCCGGCGATGAACGAGCACAACGAGCGAACAGGTGACACTGCCGAGCACCATGGCCGCGACGGCCGCGTGGACTCTGCCACCGAGGCGTTCATCACCCACCGCAACCTTCTGTTCCCCGTCGCCTACGAGATGCTCGGCTCCGCGGCCGACGCCGCGGACGTCCTGCAGGAAACCTGGCTGCGCTGGGCCGACGTCGACCTCGACACGGTGCGGGAACAGCGCGCCCACCTGGTCCGGATCACCACACGCCAGGCGCTGCCCCGGCTGCGTTCGCTCCGCCGCCGCAAGGAGTCCTACGTCCGGCCCCCGGCTGCCCGAGCCGCTGCTGACCGCGCCCGACGTGGCCGATGACGTCGAGCTGGCCGACAGTGTCTCGATGGCGATGCTGCTGGTCCTCGAGACACTTGCGCCGACCGAACGGGCGGTGTTCATGCTGCGCGAGGTCTTCGACCTCTCCTACGACGAGATCGCGGAAGCCGTCGACAAGACCCCGGCCGCCGTCCGCCAGATCGCGCACCGGGCACGGGCCCACGTAGCGGCGCGCCGACCCCGCGCCGTCGTTTCCCCGGCCGGGACCCGCGACGCGCTCACCGCGTTCCGGCGGGCGATCGAAACGGGCGACCTGCAGCGCCTGCTCGACATGATCGCGCCGGACATCGTCCTGCTGACCGACGGCGGCGGGGTTGTGAAGGTCTCGCTGACCCCAGTCATGGGCCCCGACAGCGTGGCCGGCGTGCTGGGCAGGATCAACACCCAGATGGACCCGCAGTCGGCACAGGTCAACGGCTACCCGGCGCTCGTCCTCCGGCTGGGCGGCGCGATCGACACCGTCATGGCGGTACGCATCGACGACGGCCTCGTCACCGGCCTCTACGCCGTGCGCAATCCCGAGAAGCTTTCGCGCATCGACCGCGAGACTGCGGTGAGCCGCTGAGCCCAGGAACGGCTGAGCCGCGACGTGCTGTAACGACGGATCGCAGTCGGCGGGCAGCAGCAGAGCCGGCTCCAGCCCCGACTCGTGGATCACGTGGTCGCGCACCGTGGCCGACCAGTAACAACCTTGGGAGCGATTGAGTTCGGGGCGTGCTGGCCTGGCGGGTTGGCTGGTGGGTGATCAGCAAGCGGCCTGCCGGCTGAGCACCAATTCGGTGCTCGCCTTGCGGCGGGTCGCCCGCCGGGCGGAGCGGTCAGAGACCAGGGTGGCGATCGCGAGGTGGGTCTCGGCGTAGGTCTCGCGGCGGCCGGTGAACCGCTGCAGGGGCCGCCACTGCTTGTACTCGGCATTGGTGTGCTCCACGCAGATCCGCGCGGAGGACTGGCGGCGTCTCTGCTCGCGCCAGGCGTGGTGCTCGCCCAGCGGCGCGTCATCCTTCGGTTTCTTCGGCGGGGCACTGACCTGGCCGGGGAACTCGTTGGCCAGGCCCCGGTAGCCCTCGTCGACCTCGGCCTTGACCTTGGGGTGCCGGTGGAACTGCTCGGCGATGCCCTCGGTGCGCACGGCGGTCTGGTCGTGCATGCGGCCCGGCCGGACCACACCGCTGAACAGGGTGCGACCCTGCGGGTCACTGAAGGTGGTGGTCTTGATGGTGTTCTGCTTCTTCTTGCCGGAGACGAACGCCTTGCGGCCGGGGCGGTGGGCGCGGGGGCGTCGGACCTGCACTTCGGTGCCGTCGATGCGCAGGTCAACGCCCTCCGCGCCGGCGTAGGCGAACAGGTCCTCCAGCGTGCGCAGCCGGACCCCCGGCCGGTCCGGGACGGCGAAGCCGCGGGCCGCCAGCAGCGGGCGGACCTCGCGGATCGCTCCGGAGACGGTGGAGCGGTCCACTGCGTACAACTCGGCCAGAGCGGCGTGCGGGATCCCAAGCCGCAGGTGGACCAGCGTGACCAGGAGCCGGTCGACGAAGACCAGGCGCTGCTTGGGCCCGGCGCCAGCCGCCCGCCTCCGGTCTCCGCCACGCCGCTCGTGTAGCGCCGACTCCCGCGCGGCCTGCCACCGGGGCGCGAGTTCTTTGAGTAACTCGCCGAAGTGTGCGCGCGGGACCCCGGACAGGGCAGGATGGGAACAGGCCGCACGGGCCCAGGTAAACCTCACAACTCACTCAACCCATACGGCCGTTCTCATGTCACGGGCCAGTGCCACAGCACTCTTGATCGTTTACTAAGTGGAGCCTAAGCTCCTGTGCCCATGGAGATGGGGGAACCGGACCGCGGGCGGCGGGCATGGCGCGACGGGCTGGTCAGGCGTCGTACAGCCGTGGCTCTGCTGGCCGGGGCGGCGGGGCTGGTCGTTCTAGGCACAGTGTTCGTCCTACTGCCGGGTGTGGTGGTCGACCACGATCTCGCCGGGGCGAGCGTCGCCGCACAGGATCGACTGAAGGCGGTGAACGATGTCCGTACGACGCTTCTGCAGGTGGTCGGCGGCCTGGTCGTGCTCTTCGGCGCGTATGCCACCTGGCGGCAACTGCGGGTGAGTCAGGACGGTTTGCGCGCCACCCAGGAGGGCTACGTCACCGACCGATTCAGCCGGGCCGTCGACCAGCTCGGCAGCGACAAGCTGGATGTGCGCATCGGCGGGTTGCACGCGCTGTGGCGGATCGCGGAGCAGTCCGCCCGCGACCGGGAGGCCATCATCTCCATCCAGGCCGCGTATCTGCGTACGCACCTGCCCTGGCCACCCGCCGGGCCGGAATCACCGGCGGCAGACGTGCCCATCAACGACATCGCACCCCTGGAGACTCGCGCCGCCGACGCCCAGGTGGCGCTGACCGCGCTCGGCGTGCTGTGCCAGCACCGGGAGCAGTCCTGGGTCAATCTCAGCATCACCGACTTGCGCCGGGCCGACTGCGACGGACTCTGGTTCCCCGAGGTCAACTTCGACCGCGCTTGCCTGGAGGCCGCTGGCCTGTACCACGCCAATCTGACCCAGGCGTCCCTGGTCTCGGTCAACCTGCGGCACGCCGACCTCACGACTGCGATTCTCCGCCGGGCTCGCTGCATTCTGGCCGACCTACGGGGCGCGAAGCTGGTCGAAACCGACTTGCGTGACGCCGACTTCACTGAGACCGACCTGCGCGAGGCGAACCTGCGCAAGGCCGTCGCCCACGGCGCGGTCTTCCAACGCGCCGATCTCCGCATGGCCGACTTGCGCGGCACCGACTTGAGCACCGCCAACCTTGTCGAAGCACGCCTGACCGGCGCCGTGGCCAGCGAGCACACCCGCTGGCCCGCCGACTTCGACCACACGGCCGCCGGAGTCGTCGACACCGATGACCCCGGCCCCGAGCCCTCGCCCCTACTCCAGCCCCCGGGGATGACGTGGCAGGCGCCGCCGCTGCGGTCCACTCCCTGACCAAGATGCGCCGGTCAAGACAGCGGCGACCGCGATCCGCCTGACGGCACCACTCCTCCTCAGCGGCGTCCTGATCGCGCAGGGGCCCAGACCGCCAGGCAGATCCGGAGCTGGTATCGCTCCCAAGGTCGTAAGTCCGAGTACCGTCACGACACTGCGACAGAGGTCAGTGTTCCGTGGCCGCTCGGATGGCACGGCGGTGGCCGGTGACCTTGGATGCCGGGAGGCGTCCGGCCTTGGAAGTGCCGGTCAAGGTGTTGCCGGCGACCGTCACGGCAAAGGTCAGGTTCAGGCGCATGGGCTTGG
Organism: Streptomyces sp. NPDC058239; assembly: GCF_042882185.1. Taxonomy (NCBI): domain Bacteria; kingdom Bacillati; phylum Actinomycetota; class Actinomycetes; order Kitasatosporales; family Streptomycetaceae; genus Streptomyces; species Streptomyces sp. NPDC058239. The sequence goes on along the minus strand of NZ_JBHVWS010000040.1, from coordinate 2,346 downwards.
TGACGGCCTGCCTCCAGGTGAGCCGGTCGCCGTCGAGGGTGACATCACTGAGTGGGACTTCTTCTCCCGCCCCGTGGGCGACCCCGGTCAGAACACCGCCCTGGCACAGGAGTTCGACGACGGCCTTGATCTCGCCGATGGGGGTGGAGATGGACAGGTCCCAGGTGCCTTCAACGGACATGCTGTTGCTGTTTCCTCACGGTGCGGTGCGAGCAGAGGTGCGGGGGTGGGGCGCGTGGTCAGAGGCCGGCGGGCACTGGGCCCTGATTGCGCCAGACGGTGCCGCGGCGTTCATGAGCGAACAGCTCTTCGACGGCGTGAGCGATCTGGGGGCCCACCTCGCGCTCCAGCAGGTACAGGCCCAGGTCGAGTCCGGAGGTGACACCGGCGCCGGTGACGAGGTCGCCGTCATCGACGACGCGGGCGCTCACTGCGTGGACGCCGGTGGCATCGAGCATGTCCAGGCCCATGTGGTGGGTGGTGGCATGGCGGCCCTCCAACAGGCCGGCCATGGCCAGCACGAGCGAGCCGCCGCACACCGCGCCGACCGTCACCTCCGGGTTGTCCATCGCCGCCTTCAACAACGTGGGCAGCTCGGTGGTCAGGGTTCGGCCCAGCAGCACGGGGATGAATTCGTCCTGCTGCCACTCCCCGGCGCCCGCGTCATGGTCAGGGACCTCACCGGGCTCCCCGACACGGCCCGAGGCACCAGGAACCAGAATCAGGCCCGCACGTGCGGCGTCGAGGGCGCCCGTGGCGCGCAGCACCAGGCCCCCGGTGCCGCTGACCACCTCGCGCGGTCCTTCGGCAGAAACCAGTTCCACGCTCACCGCGCCGCCGGAGGCAGTGCCGCCGGCGTACAGCACCTCATAGGGGGCGATGACATCGAGCGGATCGAAGCCATCGAACAGGACAATCTGGGCGTGCATGAAGGGTTCCTTCCAGTGCGACAGGTCCGGTCCGCGACCGGGCTCGCTCCTGACGCTAACCGGCTGCCGCCCGCCGCCCCAGTGGCATTAGTGACATCTTCCAACGGAATAACGCCATGGCTAGCCAAGAGCCCCTTGAGCTGGCCAGAGAAGAGATATCGGCGTATTGAGACCAAGTTTGGGCACCTGGTGAGCAGGTATCTTCTAGCCATGCACACTGTCGCCGTCCTCGCACTGGACCGGGTGATTCCGTTCGATCTGTCCACCCCTATCGAGGTCTTCACCCGCACCCGACTCCCGGGCGGGCGCCCCGGCTACCAGATCCGCGTGTGCGCGGAGGAGTCGGAGATCGACGCGGGTACCTTCACCCTGCGCGCGCCCTGGGGGCTGGAGGGGCTCAAGGGTGCGGACACGATCATCGTCCCCGGTACCGACGCCCCCGCGGCCCCGCTTACCGCCGCCGTCCGCGACGCGCTGCGCACGGCGGCCGAGGACGGCACTCGCATCGCCTCCATCTGCTCGGGCACCTTTCCCCTGGCCGCCACCGGGCTCCTCGACGGCCTACGCGCCACCACCCACTGGATCGCGGCCGACCTCCTGGCCGCCACCCACCCGGACATCGAGGTCGATCCGGACGTCCTGTACGTCGACAACGGCCAGATCCTCACCTCCGCCGGCGCTGCCGCCGGCCTGGACCTGTGCCTGCACATGATCCGCAAGGATTACGGCTCGGCCGTTGCCGCCGATGCCGCCCGACTGTCCGTCATGCCCCTGGAACGCGAGGGCGGACAAGCGCAGTTCATCGTCCATGATTACGCGCCCACCCCCCAGGGCTCTGTCCTCGAACCCCTGCTCAACTGGTTGCAGGACAACCTGGGAGCCGACCTCACGCTCGCCGATATCGCCGCCCACGCCGGAACCAGCACCCGGACCCTGATCCGCCGCTTCCGCGAACAGACCGGCACCACCCCGCTCCAGTGGCTCCAACGCGCCCGCATCCGCCAAGCCCAGCACCTCCTCGAGACCACACACCACTCCGTCGAACGCATCGGCGCCCAGGTCGGCTTCGGCTCACCCACCGCCTTCCGTGACCGCTTCAAGCGCACCACCGGAGTCAGCCCTCACACCTACCGCCGCGCGTTCAGCTGATTGCCGGACGGCCTGTCCCTTGTGTCCCTGTGCGGATTGTCGAGACATCGCCGCTCACGAACGGCACGCCCAACCCCGAGCAGCAACAACGGGGAGCGAAGACTCCGACGTCAACAAGCTGAAACACCTGCACGATCACGCCGGAGAACACCGCTGCTGTCCGGGGCTAGGCCCAATACCGGTGACTTTGCAGGTGCTGGCTCGTTGAGTTGGTGTGCCAAGACCAGGACAGTTGAAGGCAGTTGAGGGTGATCGATTTTCGGATCGC